>UQQT01000001.1 GCA_900543395.1 uncultured Oscillospiraceae bacterium
GCGATGATCCGAAATGACAGAAAGAAATGAAGAATCGATTTTTTGTTACAGAAAAGCAATGAACAAAATCCGGTTTACCGAGGCAATGAAGTCGATCCGAGAGCACTGACTTAATCGCTCGACGGCATATTCCTGACGCCGAGGATTGTGCGGGCAGCGTAGATAACGGCATTTTTATTCACGCTATTGTCCCAAGGCATGTGGAGACGGTGTGTCTTTTGGAATCGATAAATAAATAAACGTACAAAATTTCCCGCCGGCATGAAAGACAGGACGGCGGAAAAAAGGCTGTACAATTGACGAACTTAACGCATATCTTGATAAAATTATTACAGACGTAAAATGTGAATTATTATGACAAAAACCGAATTATTTGAATTTATAAAAACCGAATACAATGTCGAACCGGATTATCCGTTTGACGACGAAAACGCCGTATTCCGGCACAGGAACAACCGAAAATGGTTTGCGCTGGTGATGAATATTCGTCGTGACAGACTTCTGCCCGGTGAGGACGGAAATATTGACGTCGTAAACGTGAAGTGCGACCCGATATTAACCGGCTCCGTCCGCGACGGCAGAACGATTTTCCCCGCGTATCACATGAATAAAAATTTGTGGATATCGATAATTTTAGACAAAGAAACGGACAGCGAAACGGTGAAAAACCTCGTGGGGCTAAGCTATGAGCTGACATTAAAAAAGTAAAGGACTCACATGTAGTCCCCACGCAAGCAATTGTCATATGTTCGGATTTATTAAAGCGGATCCAATCAACGTTTTCGAAGAAAACGCAGCCGCACTTCTTCGCTTTTCACTGTTACTTCTTACTTCAGCAATAATTTGTCCCTACAAATTATTGTTTTTCCCTTGTTTTTGTATTCAAAATATTCTATAATTAAAAGATAATAGGGCTTTTTTGCTTCGGACGGAGGATAAGTTTATGAAAGTTGTCGACCTTAAAATCGAGAGCGCGAAAGCAAGGAGCGGTCTGCCGAAATTCCTCTTTTATCTTATTCAGTTTACGTGGGGGCTTCCCGTAAATCTTATCGGCGGAATCGTATATTTAATATATTATAAAAAGTGCCGTCATGAGAAGTTCTGCAACAGCTACATCACGTACCTGCCCAAGAACTGGGGCGGACTGTCGACGGGTATGTTCATATTCATGTGCGAGCATGACGAAGAGTGGACGTACAACACTCGTATTCACGAGTACGGACACACTATACAGTGTCTGCTCTTAGGCCCGCTTTACTGGATAGTCATAGGACTTCCGTCGGCTGTTTGGTGCAATTTCTTCGAGAATTACAGAAAGAAGAACAACGTTTCATACTATAAGCTCTACTGCGAGTCGTGGGCGAACGCCTGGGGTCAGAAGTGGAGCGGACTTAAACAGCATTTTGATGATAAAAAAGACTGAGGACTGATTTCGTGTGAGTCGCAAAAAGTGGCAGTTATCACAATTTGATAAAGCTCTCGCCGCGCGGATTGCGTATGAGAATTCTCTCGACGAATTCGCCGTCCTTATGCTCATTTCCCGCGGTATCACGGACGAAGAGGAGATAATTTCATTCCTGTCCGAGGGCGGGGAATTTTCCGATCCCTTTGAAATTAAGGATATGGATAAGGCCGTCGGGGCTGTAAATTCGGCGGTCGAAAACTCGGAGAAAATCACGGTCTACGGCGACTACGACGCAGACGGCGTTACTGCGACCGCATTGCTGTTTACGTACTTACAGCTCATGGGCGCGGACGTCGATTACTACATCCCGTCGAGAGTCGACGAGGGCTACGGGCTCAACAAAGAGGCTGTCGATACGCTCAAAGAGCGCGGAACCAAACTGATAATCACCGTCGACAACGGCATAAGCGCGGTTGAGGAGACCCGATACATAAAGTCGCTGGGCATGAATATCGTAATCACCGACCATCATCAGCCGGGCGAGATTCTGCCCGACGCAGACGCGGTCGTCGATCCGCACAGAACCGACGACAACTGCTCGTGTACGGATCTTGCGGGCGTGGGAGTCGCGTTTAAATTAATAAGCGCGCTCGAGGACGGCGATTCCGACTCGGTGTTCGAGGATTTCGGAGATCTCGCCGTAATAGGAACAGTCGCGGATATAGTTCCGCTAAGGGGTGAAAACAGGCTTCTCGTGTCGAGAGGTCTTAATGTTATAAATAATTCGCTTCGTCCGGGCATTCTCGCGTTAAGACGTAAAAGCGGATTTGCAGATAAGGAACTGACCGCTTCGTCGGTCGCTTTTTCTCTGTCACCGAGAATTAATGCCTCGGGCAGAGTTTTGTCTGCGGAGAACGCAATGAAGCTTCTCATTACCGAGGACGCGGAGGAGGCAGAACGCCTCGCGGATATTTTAGACGAGTGCAACGCTCAAAGACAGGGCATAGAGTCGGATATCGTCTCCGGCGCGATGGTTAAAATAGAGAGCGACCCGTCGTATCTTTCCGACAGAGTTCTGGTCGTTTCGGGCGAAGGCTGGCACGCGGGGGTTATCGGCATAGTCGCCTCACGTCTCGTCGACAAATTCGGCAAGCCCGCAATAGTAATAGCCGAGGGCGGACAGGGCGGTATCGCGAAAGGCTCGTGCAGAAGCGTCGAGGGCTTCTCTCTTTTCGACGCGCTGACGAACGTTAAGGATCTGCTCGTTAAATACGGAGGTCATAAGCTCGCCGCGGGCTTCTCCGTCGAGAATTCGAAAATCGCCGAATTTAGGAAAGCAATCAACGAATATGCAAATACTTTGGACGAGTTTAATCCTATTTTAAAATTAGACTGTAAACTTAATCCCGCGGGAATCAACGACGCGCTGTTAAACTCGCTTTCGCTTCTCGAACCGTTCGGCGCGGAGAACCCCCAGCCTATATTCTGTATAAATAATTTAACCGTAAATTCGGTCAAATCAATGGGCAAGACGGGCGGACACGTCAGTCTCGTTCTCGAACGCGGACGCGTTAAATTCAGAGCGGTGTGGTTCGGAGTCAGAGAGGAAGAATTCCCGTTTTTTATAGGTGAGAATATCGATATCGCCGCGAACATTGACAAAAACGAATTCAGAGGAGAGATACACCCGTCGGTTATGATCAGGGCGGCGAAGCTCTCGGGAATCGACGACGACGAATTGTTCAGAGGCTTTTCGGTCTATAAAAAAGTAAAATATTCTAAGGAAATTCCGGATAAAATAAAAGAAATCGCCTGTCCCGACAGAAGGACGGCGGCGGACGTTTTCAGATTCGTAAAAAAAGGAACCGCCCGCGTCGGAGGCGAGGAGGAGATCACGGTTCGTCTCGGTCTTTCTCCGTTCGACGTGTGCAGAATTCATATCGCGCTCGACGCTCTTATCGAGACGGGCGTTATAAAAGTCGAAAACGGGTATTACCGTACGACGGACGTGGCGGATAAGGTCGCGCTTTCGTCGGCTGAAATACTTAAAAAACTCGGTTATTCCGAACAGAGAGGGTGAAAAAGCATGTCCGAACATGAAAAACAGGTCGGAAACGAACTGTATTCTAAATTAAGAGAAAAAATGAAGGATTCGTTTTCGAACGAAGATATGGCGGTTATCGACAAGGCGTTCAACGTAGCGAACGAGGCGCACGGCAATCAGTTAAGAAAATCGGGCGAGCCGTACATTATTCACCCGATAGCCGTTGCGGAAATTCTTTTCGACGAGCTCGGAATGGATATGCCGTCAATTTCCGCGGCGCTTCTTCACGATGTCGTTGAGGATACGAATTATACGATAGAGGAGATAAGCGGTCTTTTCGGCTCGGAAATCGCGCTTCTTGTCGACGGCGTTACGAAAATCAATCGAATGCAAATTTCATCAAAAGAGGAACAGCAGGCGGAAAATCTGAGAAAAATGCTCATAGCCATGAGCAAGGACATACGCGTTATAATCATTAAATTAGCCGACCGCGTCCACAATATAAGAACGCTCAAATTCGTTCCCGAGCAGAAGCGCAGGCTGACGGCGAAGGAGACGCTCGAAATTTACGCGCCGATTGCGCACCGACTCGGTATCAGAGCGTTCAAAGAGGAGCTTGAGGATCTGTCGATAAGCTACCTCGACCCCGTCGCGTATGCCGATATCGAAAAACGCCTTGCCGAGCAGGAGCCGCAGAGGAAGGAATATCTCGACGATATTAAAAGGAAAATATCCGAGCGCGTCCATGAGACGGTAAAGGACGCGAAAATCGACGGACGAATTAAATCCGTTCACGGAATATACCGTAAAATGTATCTGCACAATAAGAGCTTCGACGAAATTTACGACATTTACGCCGTACGAATTATAGTCGACACGGTTATAGACTGCTATAACTGTCTGGGAATAGTTCACGATATGTTCCGCTCCGTTCCCGGCAGGTTCAAGGATTATATTTCGACTCCGAAGCCGAATATGTACCAGTCGCTTCATACGACCCTTATAGGCAAGGAGGGTGTGCCGTTCGAGGTTCAGATAAGAACGTGGGAAATGCATAGAAACGCCGAATACGGTATAGCCGCGCACTGGAAATATAAGCTCGGCAGAAGCGACAAGGACGTAGACAACCGTCTTATATGGATAAGACAGATGCTCGAAAGTCAGCAGGAATCCGACAATCCGCAGGATATTGTGCAGGATATCAAGAGCGACCTTGTACCCGAGGAAGTGTTCGTATTGACTCCCAAGGGAACTGTCATCTGTCTGCCCGCGGGCGCGACGGTCATAGACTTTGCGTACGCCATTCACTCCGCCGTCGGCAACAAAATGACCGGCGCAAAGGTAAACGGCAGAATCGTTCCGATAGACTACGTTGTCCAGACGGGTGAAATTGTAGAGATAATAACGTCGTCCCAGCAGGGCAAGGGCCCGAGCAGGGACTGGCTCAATATAGTTAAAACGAGCGGAGCGAGAACGAAGATACGTTCGTGGTTTAAGAAAGAACGCAGAGACGAAAATATCGCCGAGGGTAAGCAGGAATTCGACAAGGAGCTTAGAAGAAATAAGATACGCCTTGACGACGAGAAGCTTCAGGAGCTTTTGCAGACGCTTACCGAGAAACAGCATTTGAATTCGATACCCGATTTCTATGCGGCGATAGGCTACGGCGGTATTACTCTGAGTAAGCTGATTCCGCAGATAAGGGATGAGGCTTCGAAATTACAGACTGTCGAAACGCCCGCGATTCCCGAAATCAAGCTTAAAACGGAGCCGACGTCAAGCCCCGACGGCGTTATCGTCGACGGAATCGACAACTGCCTTGTAAAGCTCTCAAAATGCTGCAGCCCGATACCCGGGGATAACATAATCGGCTTCATAACGCGCGGACACGGCGTTTCCGTTCATAAGCGCGACTGTCCGAACGTCCCCGTCGACCTTGCCTCATCGCCCGACTCGGCGAGATGGATAAGCGTACGCTGGGCGAAGCTCCCGTCTGCCGGCTTTACCGCGTCGCTTACGGTTACGAGTCTTGACAGAATGAGTCTTATCGCGGATATCACAATGGCTCTTTCGAATATGCGTATAATGATTCACAGCATGAACACGAGAACGCTCAAGGATTCCACCGCTCTCGTTTATTTGAATATTTCGGTGAATTCGACGGAGCATCTTAATTCCGTCGTTGCGAGGCTTAAAAAAGTTGACGGCGTGCTCGACGTAACGAGAGCGAATATTTAGAAGCGGTCAGCGGACAGATTAATTATTCGCTGCCCAAACATTTTACACATTAAAGGATAAATTTACTATGAAAGCTGTAATTCAAAGAGTAAAATCCGCGTCCGTCGCGGTTAATGGCGAGACGGTCGGCAGTATCGGCGAGGGCTATATGATTCTGCTGGGCGTTGTCGAGGGCGACGAGAAAAAGCACGCGGAGCTTACGGCGAAAAAGACGGCGTCGCTTCGCATTTTTACCGACGAGGACGATAAGATGAACAGGTCGATTCTCGATATTGACGGCGAGATACTCGTTGTCTCGCAGTTTACGCTGTGCGCCGACGTTAAAAAGGGCAACCGCCCGTCGTTCATAAATTCCGCAAAGCCCGAAACGGCGAACGAATTATACGAATACTTTATGCAGTGCCTTAAGGACAACGGCGTTAAGAAGGTCGAGCACGGAATTTTCGGCGAACACATGGACGTTTCTCTCGTAAACAACGGTCCTGTTACAATACTGTACGATACTGATATCTGGAACGTGTAATATATGGATAATATAATTGTAAAATCTATGCCTTTGGGCGTGCTCGGCGCGAACTGCTATGTCGTTACGGACATTTTAAGCGGGGAGTGCGCCGTTATCGACCCGGGCGATTATTCCCCGGAGCTTGAAAACGCGCTTAGGGACAAAAGAATCCGCAAATTAAAATACATTCTCCTGACCCACGGTCATTTTGACCACATTTCGGGCGTTCCGTTTCTTAAGGAGAAGAACCCCGAGATGAAAATATGCATAAGCGCCCTTGACGAAGCGTGCTTAAACGACCCGAAAATGAGCCTTGCCGACGGCTTTGCCCCCGGGTCGTTCAGAGCCGGCGCAAAGGCTGACATTCTTCTTCGCGACGGCGATAAATTACATTTGGGTCGGAATGAAATCGAAGTGATAAGCACGCCCGGTCACTCGCGCGGCGGGGTTACGTATAAGCTGGGCGATATTTTATTTACGGGCGATACGCTTTTCAGATTCACCTACGGGCGCACCGACTTTTTCGGCTCAAGCCCCGCAGACCTCGAGCGTTCGATATACCGCCTGTTCGCGCTCGACGGCGATTACACGGTTTACCCCGGTCACAATATAAGCACGACTCTTTCATACGAGCGTGAGCATAACAGAATTTTAAGAGGAATAAGATAAATGCGTCTCGTACTCATCAACTTTCCGTTCAGATACGAAACGGAGAATATAATCAGAATATTTTTTCCGTTTGAAAAGCTCGAATATTCGGATTCAAATTCCGGTTCGGGTTCATTCGCCGAGCTTAAAACCGATGAAAACAACGTTTTGAGCGTTCGAATCAACATAAACGGCAGTGAGTACGAACGGAAATATTCCGTCCCCTCGCCCGACGATAAGGAAACGGAGCGTCTCGGCGCGCTGGGCATTTATGAAATTTTAAGCGAATATACGGATTACACTCCGCCGTGGGGAATACTTACGGGAGTCCGTCCGTCGAAGCTCATGAGAAGCCTTATCGCCCGCTCGGGTGAAGAGTGCGCGAGAGATTATTTTGAAAATAAATTAGTCGTTTCAAGCGAAAAGACGTCGCTTGCCATGGAAGTCGCACGTTCCGAGGACAGGATTATCTCTCTTTCAAACGATAATTCGTATTCTCTTTACGTCTCGATTCCGTTCTGCCCGACAAGGTGCAGCTACTGCTCGTTCGTCTCGCACTCGATAACGCAGGCGAAGAAGCTCATCCCCGATTACGTCCGCCTTTTATGCAGGGAACTCGAACTCACGGGTAAAATCGCGTACGACCTCGGACTCAGGCTTGAAACGGTATATTTCGGCGGAGGAACTCCGACGTCGCTGTCAAGCGAGGATTTAAAGGCGATAACCGACGCGGTAAAAGCGAATTTCGACATAAAAAACGCGCGCGAATACACCGTCGAGGCAGGACGTCCCGACACACTCGACGAGGATAAATTAAGAGTGTTAAAAAACGCGGGGGTCGGCAGAATCAGCGTAAATCCGCAGACGTTCGTCGATTCCGTATTGAAAAATATAGGCAGAGCGCACACGTCGGACGATACCGTCAGGGCGTTTATGAAGGCGCGTGAAGTCGGATTTGATAATATTAATATGGATTTGATCGCGGGGCTTCCCGGCGACAATCCCGACACGTTCGAAATGAGCGTTAACAAGGCTATTGAATTGTCGGCGGAGAATATAACCGTTCACACGCTCGCATTAAAACGCGCGTCGTCGCTCGTTACCGAGGGACATATAGATTCGGTTTCGAGAGACACCGTCGAAATGCTCTCGCGCTCATCAAAGAATTTAAGGAGTGCGGGCTACGCTCCGTACTATATGTACCGTCAGAGCAAATGCGTGGGCAATAACGAAAATGTGGGCTACGGCAAGCATGATAAAGAGTGTTTGTACAATATATATATGATGGAGGAAGTTCATACCGTTCTCGCCGCCGGCGCGGGCGCAGTAACGAAGCTGAAGGATCCCGGTTCAAATAACGTCGAACGTATTTTTAACTTCAAATACCCGTACGAATACATAAACCGTTTTGACGAATTGAACGAACGCAAGGAAAGAATTTCCGAATTTTATGAAAACGAAAGGACGGATGTAAGTGTCTGAATCCGTTAAGCGCATGAAAAAACAGAATCTTCTCGGCGGCGCGATGTGGCTCGTTCTGTCGATGGTAATAGTCAAGGTCATAGGCGCGGTTTACAAAATTCCGCTGACGAGTATTTTAGGTCCCGTCGGCAAAAGCTACTATTCCACGGCTTACAATCTTTTTATCCCCGTTTACTCCATAGCGCTGGCAGGTCTGCCCGTTGCTATTTCGAAAACAGTATCGCACTACGTCGCGCTCGAAAGGTTCCGCGACGTAAGAAACGTATTGAAAGCGTCAAAGCGTGTGTTCCTCGTTACCGGAATAATCGGCACCGCCGTAATTCTTGCGATGGCGTACCCGTACGTTCTCTCGATTAATAATTTTAACGCCGTTTATGCGATAATCATTATCGCGCCGTCTGTGTTCTTCTGCTGTCTTATGTCGGCGTACAGGGGCTATTACAACGGGCTTAAAAACATGATTCCGACAGCTACGAGCGAGGTTTTGGAGGCTCTCGGCAAGCTTGTGTTCGGTCTTGCGTTTTCAAAGCTTATAATCGCCGCCGCGTTACAGAACGCAGTCCCCGGAGGCACGGTATTCGGACTTCTGGTAACGGAGGCAACGACGCACGAGGAGATAATGAGCGCAATCTACCCGTTCGCCGCCGCGGGCGGTATCGGGGGCGTTACGGTAGGCACCGTTATGTCGACGCTTTTCTTAATGCTCAGACATAAATTAAGGGGCGACAGCATTACTCATTCCGAGCTTGAAAAATCGCCCGAGCCGTCGAGCGTTAAAGCGATTGCCAAGGAGCTTCTTGTCATAGCCGTTCCGATCGTTGCGAGCACTCTTATATTTAATTTAATTAATATAATAGATTCATGGTCAATTCAGAACAGGCTCGCATATCTTATCGCAGAGCACGGGGACGTTATTCAGTCGATGTACTCCTCGTCCCTTGCTAATACCGTCCGCGACGACTGGAAAAACTACCTCTACGGCGCGTACGAAACGGCGGTCGACTTTAAGAATATGATTCCGACGCTTACCCTTACGCTCGGAGTCAGCGCGATTCCCGTTCTGTCCGAAGCGTGGACTCTTAAAAGAAAGCATGAGATAAAATCGTCTATCGAGTCGGTTATAAGAGTCTGCATGATGATAGCTCTGCCGGCAGGCTTCGGCATGGCGGTTCTTTCGAAGCAGATTTTGGGTATTCTCTATTTTTCGTCGCCCGAAACGCTCTCCGCCGTTCCCATTTCGTCAAAGGTCATGTTCTGGTACGGAATTACGATATGCTTCATGGCTGTTTCCCAGCCCCTTACCTACATGCTCCAGGCGATAGGCAAGACGAAAATCACGGTTATTTCCGTCGCAGTCGGCGCGGTGCTTAAAGTTATACTGAACTTCGCGTTTATCTCGATTCCCGAAATAAATATTTACGGAGCGGTTATAGGCACAGTCGCATGCTATCTTGTAACATGCGTTATAAACCTCGTCGCGCTTATTAAATACTGCGACGTTAAAATCAGCTTTGTCTCGACGTTTATTAAACCTCTTATATGCTCGCTCATGTGCGCCGCCGCGGCGTGGTCGGGCGCGGGACTTTTAGAGAGAGTTCTCTCCTCTCATTTTGCGTCCGAGGGGCTGATGTCCGCCTCTAACATTTCTGCGGTTATCGCTATCGTTATCGCGGTCGTTGTCTATGTGCTTGCGCTCCTTTTCTCGCGTTCCGTATCCGAGGAGGACATAAAGATGATGCCTAAGGGTGAAAAAATTTGTAAAGTACTTGCAAAATTTAATTTTATAGGTTAAAATAATAATTCGCGGGAGTTTATAGAATATGGCTGTTGATTTTTTATTTAAAGATAAGTATAATATAAACGATCTTATCGAAATCGTGCGGATTCTGCGTGCTCCGGGCGGCTGCCCGTGGGATATAAAGCAGACCCACGCTTCGATTAAAAAGGATTTTATCGAGGAGACGTACGAGGTCGTCGAGGCTATTAACAAGGACGACAAAACGCTTCTGTGCGAGGAGCTGGGCGACGTGCTTTTGCAGGTTGCGTTTCATTCGGACATTGAGCGCGAAAACGGCACGTTTGATTTCGACGACGTTGCCGACGGTATATGCAAAAAGCTGATTATCCGTCACCCGCACGTTTTCGGCGACGTTAAGGCGGATACCGCGGACGAGGTTCTGACGAACTGGGACGAGATCAAACGCCGTACGAAGCATCAGAAATCCGTCGCGCAGTCTATCGATTCGATTCCCAGGGAGCTTCCCGCGTTAATGCGCGCGGCTAAAATTCAGTCGAGAGCCGCCAAGACGGGCTTTGACTTCGACTCGACCGATTCCGCGCTCGATAAGATAACCGAGGAGACCGCGGAGCTTAAGGAGGCTGTCGCTTCGGGCGATAAGGCGAAAATTTCGGACGAGCTCGGCGATCTGCTTTTCGCCGCCGTCAATGTCGCGAGATTTACGGGCGTTGAGGCGGAGGAGTCGCTCACCGCTTCGTCGGACAAGTTTTCCTCGCGGTTTAAGATAACCGAGGAGCTTGCAAAGCAGAAGAACATAGACATGAAATCGGCTTCAATCAAAGAGCTTGACGTTCTTTGGGACGAGGCTAAGAAATTAACCAAATAAAGCGAAAGCTTTGGATATAAAAATTTAGGAGGATAAATCAATGAATAAGTCAGAACTTATTTCAGCTGTTGCGGCTAAAGCCGAGATTTCCAAGAAAGACGCAGAGAAGGCGGTTAACGCCGTATTCGCAGGTATTTCCGATTCTCTTGCTTCGGGCGAGGGCGTTCAGATCATCGGCTTCGGTTCATTTGAGGTACGCGACAGAGCGGCTAAAGAGTGCCGTAACCCCAGAACGGGCGAGACCGTCGCAGTTCCCGCAACAAAGGTTCCCGCATTTAAAGCAGGCTCCGCTCTTAAAAAAGCAGTTGCAAAATAATTAAGGGATTCATCCCGAGAACCGGAAGAGCCGATTGATTGCTTCTTCCGGTTTTGTTTTTATCAAAAGTAAAATAACGGACTTGTTTATTTTTATTATTAATTTACAATCATTCAAGAATAGTTTAAGTTTAAAATTTAAAATAGAAAGCGGTGAATGAAAATGAGACTTGACAAATATTTAAAGGTGTCAAGACTGGTAAAGCGCAGAACGGTGGCAAACGAGCTTTGCGACGCAAAGCACGTAGACGTTAACGGCAAGAGCGTACGCGCCTCTTACGACGTTAAGACAGGCGACGTTATCGAGATTCGCATGGGCTCTAATCTTACAAGGGTCAGAGTCGAGAGCATTAACGAATACGCGACTAAGGAAAATGCTTCGTCAATGTACACCGTTTTGTAATATACGGGGCTTAATCCCGTGCAGAGCAGGTGAAAAATATGAAGATATTATCAATCGGAAACGGACTCTCAAGATGTGCGCACAGATATCTGCCCAAAATCGCGAAGTGCGACGGCATAAGCATGATACTTGCAAATCTCTATGCCGAGCATTGCTCTCTCGGGGATTATGCCCGTGATATAAATTCGGATAACGGGTCATATATCTTTGAGTATTACGACGAGGGTTACGTAAAGCTGAACGAAATTGAGAGCTTTACGCTTGACCGCGCTCTCGAATGGGAGGACTGGGACATTATTACGCTCCAACAGTCGGCGGCGCTCTCGGGCAGAGCCGACAGCTATTCTCCGTATATAAACGAGCTTTGCGCTCATATCAGGAGAAAATGCCCCGGAGCAAAGGTTCTTCTGCACGAGACATGGGCGTACGACGCTCTCTATGAGGGCGGGGAATTCGGATATTATGACAGAGACTCGGTTAAGATGCAGTCTATGATTAATAACGCTTATTCCTCTGCGGCGAAAGAGTGCAAAGCCGACGGCATTATCCCTGCGGGCGAGGCTTTCGCAGTCGAACGCGAAAAATACAACGAACCTCTTACGGGCGACGGAATTCACGGAAACAGAGCCGGCGATTTCATAGCCGGAGCGGTTTGGTACTGCATTCTTACCGGTCATGATATCAGAAAGAACACGTACCGTCTGCCGTTTGTCGATAAGGAGCTGACCGTCCGTCTTAAAAACACGGCGTACGAGGTCTGCAACGGGGAGAGGATATAATGGATTCCGATTTTTATTCTCAAAATAATAACTCCGAAAACGGCGGGTATTATTCCGAATCGAATTATAATAATCAAAATGAACCTCAGCCCGAGCGCGTCGACGCGCAGTTTCAGGGCAACGGATTTTCGTCCTTTACTCCCGAACCGCCGTCTCCGCCCGTCATTTCAAAACAGAAAAAGAACGATTCCTTGAAATTAAAAATACTGATTCCCGTTATGTGCCTTGTGTGCGCGCTTATCGGCGGAGTGTGCGGCGGACTGACTGCCGCTCATTTTAAAACCGATACGAAAACCGCCGAAACAACGCAGAGCGGAAATAAGTCGGGCGAGAATGAAAGCTCGAAAAGCATTGAATCCCTTTATTCGAAGGATGATAATAATTCAAACTCCGTAAATTCGGGCGCAGGTACCGTTGTCAAGGGCGATTCTTCGGATTCTTCCGACGGGAGCGAAGCTGTTTTAAGTGCGAAGGAGGTTTATAAAAACTGCGTAAACTCCGTCGTTTACGTCGAAACCTCGGGAACATCGGCGGGACTTTATCAGTCGTCGGCAACCTCGTCCGGCTCGGGATTTATCGTCACCGACAGCGGATATATCGTTACGAATTATCATGTTGTCGAGGGCGGAAAAAGCTATAAGGTCACGACCTACGACAATAAGGAATACTACGCGAAGCTTATCGGATATGAGGAGAGCAACGATATCGCCGTATTGAAAATCGAGGGCGATTCGTTCCAAAGCGTCAAATACGGCAACTCCTCGTCCATCAGCGTAGGCGACGACGTTTACGTTATCGGCAATCCGCTCGGCGATTTGACTTATACGCTCACCTCGGGCGTCGTCAGCGCGCTCAACAGACTTATCAAGAGTGACGACGGTTCGCTTATAAACATGTTCCAGACCGACGCCGCCGTAAACTCGGGCAACTCGGGCGGTCCCGTATTCGATTCGACGGGAAGCGTCGTCGGCATTGCGACCGCAAAATACGCATCCAGCTCGATCGAGGGACTGAGCTTCTGCATCCCGATAAACGACGTGCGCAGCATGATCGACGATATTATTAATCAGGGCTATGTATCGGGCAAGGCTTCGCTCGGTGTTTCGGTTTACGACGCGGGTTACAGAAACTACTCGTACTTCTCGTTCTACACGTCCTCGACAGCGGGCGCGAAGGTAATGGCTGTCGGAAACGGCACCGCCGCGCAGAAAGCCGGTATCAAGGAGAACGATACGATAGTCGCAATTGACGGCTATGCGGTAGACTCGGTTTCAACGCTGAAAACGTATCTTACAGCGTTCAAGGCAGGCGATACGGTAAAAATCACCGTCAGCAGAAACGGCGCAAAATCGGATATCACCGTCACTCTCGATGAATATACCCCGCAGTCGTCAAGAACGAATTATACGAACGTGTATGACTTATAATCAAATATAAACAAATATAAATAACACGCCCGCCGTGATGTCACGGAGGGCGTTTTTATGTTAATCATGTAAACTTTTCGGCGGTATTTCGACGAATTGTTATAGCAAACAAAAAAGGAGGCGATAACCGTGTTAAATAAGAAAAAAGTAAGAAAGACTAAACTATGAATTTTGATTTTTCATCATTGAATTCTAAAACAATGAATTCAAATTCAAACGTATACCCCGATATGTATTTAAACCAAAACAGCATAAACTTTAAAAAAAGGTGCTTGAAGATTTGGGATATCCTGCTTATGTACTTTTCTTACTTGCCCCGAAAACAAAAGTATTTGCAATTAAGATGTGCAAGAGCAACGAACCAAAGGGATTTATGTTTTCGAAAACTAAATCGTAGCAAAAGGGAGTCGTAACAATATACAATAAATATCTTCCTGAACCCATACGTGAAATAATAAAAGAGAAATGTAAACCCGGAAAAAGATTTAAAATCAGAGATTTTTGTGACACCGACGCAAAAAACCCGCTGATTATTCGGCGGGCTTTTGAAATACGCTTTTTATTAAAAATGCAACCTATTGCAATACCATCACTTCATACGGCTTGAGCGTAATTTCGCCCGAAACCTTTTTCCCTGTCAGGATATCGGTCATTTCGCCGTTTACCCTATATCTGCCGCCGCAGTTTGCGTACTCGGCGACGATAACGCCTTTCATATTTTCGCCCTCGCGCGGACATACCATTATATTGCCGTCGGGCGTGATGTCCGTCGGTATATTTTTAAGCGAGAGCGCGGTTTTGTATATTCTCTTAATATCGTCCGCCGACGGGAAAGTTCCGACCGCGATAACGTACCCCTCGCCGTATTTTTTCATAAATACAATGCTGTTTCCGTCGACCGCTGGGTGCGCGTCCGTAATATTTACAAGCGAATCCTCCCCTGCCGAAAAGACCTGATAGTATTTCGAGCCTTTAAATTCGGACGAATCGCACCATTCGGATTTAATAATACCCTCAAGGTCGGGAATACCGTACAGCCATCTCTCGCCGATCATGTCCTCCAAAAATCCGAACGGTCTGTCCTTATACTTCGCGCCGTCGCGGTTTCTGACATCGCTTAACGGACCGACGACCCACACTCCGCCCGAATAAACCCAGTTTTTAATCCTGTCGGGCAGGTCGTTTTCGTCGAGAGAAAGCATCATCGGGGATATCAGAACGTCGTAATTATCAAGAGGTTCGGCGCAGTCCGTAACGTCCGGGCGAACGCCGAGATCGACGAGCGGACGGTAAAATGCGTCGTACAGCTCGGGCGTATAATCAAAATCCGCAAGAATTTTCTGACTCTGCCACAACAGCCAGTTAAGCGTCGAAAAATGAAACGCGACGTTCGTTTTTATTTTAGTATTATTAATAAAATCGGCTGATTTCTTCATATCCTCCGCCGTCTTTTGAACCTCGGAGAAAATATGCTGGGGTCTGCCCGACGTATCGAGTACGGAGCCGTGCATCATCTCGTGCCCCGCCCAGTGCGTGCGCCACAGCCAGTACATATTCGCCTCGCCCCCGAGCGCGATGGGAAGAAACGAATTTATATAACAGAAATTTTCGGGCTTTATCGACTGACCTATCGCGGTGTTGCCGTTCCAGCACGTTGCAGTTTCCGTATTCCACAGCGGGTGCGGACTCAATGTACGCAGAAAGTCGAACCAGAAGCACGCGGTGTGAATATCCGACGGGACATTATAATGATTAAACTGTGCGACGTCGAGTCGCGAGAGCATATGTCTGTAATCCATCGCGCCGAAAGGCATTGTGTCCGTTCCGACGGGAACCGATACGTATTTATGCAGTATCTCGCTCTGCATGTGTATAAATTCGACGTGGCTTTCGTTCTGATCCGCACGCCACAGCGCACGGTGATGCGGATTTATCCACGTGTTCACGGGCAGAGGAATATCGTCAAACGAATCGTACCACTGGCTGAACAGATTGAGATTCCACGCATTGTTTAAATTGTCGATATTATCCGAATATCTATTTTTAAGGCTGTTTTTAAAATGCTCACGGCAGTATTCGCACAGACAGCCGTCGGCGAATTCGTAAATTTCGTTGTCGCACTGCCAGCCGATAACATACTTGTCGTCCGCAAATTCGGAAGCCATTTTTTCGACTGCCTTCGCGCTCGCACGTCTGTAATCGGGGTTGTTCGAACAGCAGTGCCGTCTGCCCCCGTGATTAAGACGAACGCCCGGCTCCGTCTCCTTTAACGAGTCGGGGTATTTTAATGTAAACCACCGCGGGGGCGTGGCTGTCGGCGTGCCGAGAATGACGGCGATACCCGCCGAGCCGAGCTTATTTACGACATTGTGAAGCCATGTAAAGTCGTATTTGCCCTCTTCAGGCTCCATTTTGTGCCATGCAAATTCGCCGACCCTGACGGCATTTATGCCCGCTTCTTTCATTTTTAAAATATCGCCGTCGATCTCGCTTTCGTCCCAATCCTCGGGATAATAAGCTGCGCCGAGATACGGCGGGGTAAACAGATTGTTCATAAAAACCTCCGGGAAACAATAATTTATTGCGTACATCGCGGTAAATTATTGTTTATTTTATCATATTCACCAACCAAAATCAATTAAATAAAATACGTTGCAAATATTGACATTTTATAACTATGTTGATAAAGTTCTGTAGGTCATTAAATGATATTTATAAAGTTATTCAACTTTTTTTATTATTTATTGATTGTCTATTTTTGGAGAAATTAAAAATAAAAGCAAAGCGTATTTTATCTTTTTTATTATCATTAACCATTTGTTTTTCCGTTTTTCCGGACTAAGTATTTCGGCTTCTGCGTCATCAAAACCGAATGATATATTCGATTCATATTATGATGATTCTTCAAAAATACTGACGGTAGACGTAATACCTGACAATTCAGTTGCCTGAATATTTACAGCATTGTTCTTTCAGCTGACAATTCGAACAGTCTTTGCATAAAAACGAGTTCATATCAAAAAATAATGATATGAACACAAAAAACTATGTAAAAAAAAGTTTATTGTTAGCCTTTACAGGACTGATCATCCCGATAATAATTTACCCGCTGTTTCATGAATTAGGACATGTTTTGTCTGCAATTGTATTAGGAGTAAAAGTAACGGAAATATCATTTAATCCTCTCGAAAATTATTCATGCGTTACTGAAGTCACAAACGGCGTCAAGCAAATCGTTGTCGGATTTTCCGGATATTTACTGCCGACGGCAGTGTCGCTGATATTCAAACCTAAGCGTTTTTTATTAACATATTCCTGCATTCTGTTTAAAATAATCTGCATATATTCTATGATATTAAATGTTTTTTATTGTCTTGATTTTAAGAATTGTTTTGCATTAAAAAATGACGTAACAACAATAATCCATACCGAACCAAACGTTTTACCTATCATTTTGGTATTTGCGCTGACGTATATTTTTATTGCCGTGAGGTCGATTATAAAATCAAATTTTATTCTTCAGCTAAATAAATTTTACGCATAAAAAAGAGCGGCAATAACGCCGCTCTAAAATTATTTAACTATTAGCAGGAACAAATAAATTCGCAATATTATAGTTGTCTTCTTTACTCGGACTCGTAACATTTATGACAAGTACATGATTTCCTATACGTCTTAAATATGATGTAATGCAGGTATGGAAATATTCATCTCCCAAAGTAATACTTGATACATAATACGAATCGCCGCACAATTGCGTTTCAATAGGTTCCGTCTGTTCCATAACCGAACCGGCGTTATCTTTGATACTGTCAGACATTGATTTCAAAAGACTGCTTTCAGAAACAAACGACTTATCGACGGCGTCTGAAATATCAATTGACAAAACAGCTACAAGCGCACTGTCGGAAGAACGCATCGTATAAAAATCGCAGACTGTATTTTCATCAACATAGTAATCATAATATTCCTGCGACGCTTCGGTCCACTCGCCCGTCGTCATGTCAAATTTGAGATTCGCCCATGAGCTTGTATAAACGCCGTTTTCTATAACGCCCTGCACATAAGGATTTGATTTTCCGGACGACGAAGAAAACACCGTCTTTACTAAACCTCCAACAATGCAGAGAACAAACAGAAAAACTATAATGCCGACAATTAATCCGACTCTTTTTTTCTTTTTTTGCTTGACGGGAACAGTTCCCGTTTGATTTGCAGAATTCGGAGATATGTAATTATTTCCGTTATTAACATTGTTTTGAGAGTTATTATTTTGACTGTTTGGATAAGACCCGTATTGAGAATTACTGTTATTTGAATTTACATTCGACGAAAACGAACCGCCTTGCCCCTTAAATCCGTTTGCGTTATTAAACGCCGCATTACTATTCGATTGCTCATTCAACAGCTCGGTAGGAGCCTCTCCGTTATTAAATCGAAAATCGGCGCAGCCGCAATTCGGACAAAACCTAACGTTATCTTCCACCGAAGCATTACAGCTGTTACAAAGTTTCATATTTTTACCTCCTGATTTTATTATCATTAATACAGTTTTAAATTATTTACATTATTTACAGTTCACCGCATTCCTCTTGATCTACTTCATAAAGCCAATCATTTGCATTAACTTGTTCGTCGGGATTAAACTCATTCATTCCGCGGTACGATTCAATGATATCTTTTTCTAAAGCCTTTAATTGATTGTATAGATTTTGTAATTTTTTATAATCATCTGATTTTCCGGAACGAATTTTATTAAACAACTTTACATACATTTCATTAACCTTATTTTTTACACGGAATAATATATCAATCGTAATTGCTGCTTTTGCCGCGCCGGGAATACCGGTCGCATCTACAAGACTTTTAATCAAACCGGCAATTTCCTTATCTTCAATAAAACTTTTTATCATGTCGGATTCCGTAGAATCTATAATTTTTTTAGTTGCAAGTTCCGCTATTTTGTTTGCAATTTTTTCTATGTTATCAAAAGAATAAATAATGCTGTCCCTACATTCAATGTATTCTTCACTTCCGGTTATTTTTTTATATATTTTTTTTGAATATTTATCAAAAACAACCGCATTTTTTTCGTCCAGAACAAAATCTTTAATTTGCTTTTCTTTTCCGGCGTTGGTCATTTCGTCAATAAGAGTTATAGTTTCATGATCATTGCAATATATATTTTGCAATGCATAATCAATAGAACATCCGTACTCTTTATTTTTTTCATAATAAGAAAACGAAGAATTAAGATTTTTTAATAATTTTACGCTGTCCGATACGACAATGCCTGATTTATTGGATAATCTTGCCGAATACTGCGAATCAGCTTCGCGAGCTTGACTGAAAATTTTTTTAATAGTTCTTCCGAAATAATTATAAGCATCACAAATATATGACTGCGTGTTTATTATCTTTGCTATAAATTTACCTATAATACTGCTTAAAGCACCTCTGAATAAAATATCTCTTAGATCATAACTAAATTCGTCGGCATTTACACGGTTTGCGATTTTGATAAGGTCATTTTCCGTTTTTTTAGTAAAATCCCGCATGATTTGCTGACAAACTTTTCTGTTGATTCCCAGTGCCGTGTATTTTGTAAATCTTTTGTTTTTCTGATATGGCTTGCTGATTTCAGTTAATTGATCTTCCTTTTTTTTGATAGCTTCTGTTCTGGTATTTATATTCTTTTTCTTAGCCATTTTTATTATATTCCTTTGCCAAACTATTATCCGTATTGCTCATTTGATCTCGTGCATTCTTTAAAAGATTATACACATTATCCAACAAAATTTTAATTTGTTTAGCTCTCTGCTCTGCATCCGAATAAATTGAAACCAATGCATCTAACATATTGCCTTTTGATTTTCCCGTAAACAAAAAATCAAATTGTGAATTCACTTTTTTCATAACGGACATATCAGTCTTTAAAGACTTTATTTCTTTGATTGCGTTATCTATATCCGTAAAATCATACTTAATTTCGTTAGGCATATTATCCTCCGTACAATTTCAAATCAACACTATCAATTCTGGACAAAAACTCTAATGTATTACTCGAAACTTTCTCCCCTTGCCCTCTGCTTTTATCGTAAATTTTTTTTAATTCTTCCGACAGTATTACAATGGAATTATGAGCTTCACCCAAGGAAAGTCCGCTCTTTGATAGCTTTTTTAATATAGAAACCAGCTTCGAAAGCACCTCATCCTCTTTTGTTAACAGATGCTCTATTTTTGTTCCGTAAACATCATAATCAACATCGCAAACAAATAAATCCAAATCATTTTTCATTTGTTTTACCTCCCTGCATTTTCTTCGATATTCTTTTTCTTTTCCAATTCTTTCAGTCTGACTTCAAGTCTTTTTTTATTGCTTATGATATCTTCTAATTGCCTATTAAAAGAATTGATGTCTTTTCTTACAGAGTCATAAGTTTTTTCTATATTATACAATGTTTTATTTTTTTCCGCTTTATTTGCCTGAGCTCGGGATTCAACCCAGCTTGTAACAAAACGAAGCTGTGTTAAATTCGTCATAGATTTATTCAAATCATCAAAAACCGTAAAATTATTGCTTGCTTCATCTAAACTGCGTTTTAATTTTGACAATCTGATTTCATAATCTTCAATTTTTTTTCTGCAGGATTTTTCTTTACCTTTAAGATTAATTATTTGTTTTTTTAATTTTATTATCTGAACATCATACTGACTCATAACATATCCCTTATTACATATTCTTTAAAAGTAATCGACAAACAAAAAGACCGACAGCTATCCTATATAAACAAACAGACAGCTATCGATCTTTTTTTGTTCAAATCGCGCAATTAGCCTCTGAACTGGCTTGCAATCTGGCTGTCAGTCTGCTCAACAATGTTAGCAGTCTTGGTAAGAGCCGAAGAAATCTCATCGATAAGATCTTTCGCCTTAACAAATCCGGGACGAAGCTCTCCGAATCTGGTAGCATAGGCCTTGCTGGCTTCGCCTTCCCACTCTGACTGGAGAGTGCTAAGTAAAGAGTCCATTTTTGAAATTACTTCCTGAAGCTTGTTAGCCTCCTGAGTGTACTGCTGAGCTCTCGTTCTCATATTTTCCGGAGTCATTCTAATCTGATTTCCCATTTTTTTCACCTCCTGTTTTTCATTGGACAAAACAAATTAAAGCGAATATTCATAAAAATAGAATTAATCCCCTCTAAATGCTTCCGTAATTTTAATATTGAAAATTGACGAATCAATTTTTCAACCGATAATTATTCGGCGCTCTGCACCATTTTCTGAATATCGCCTCTTTGTATTTCAGGGTGAGATTCAAGATAATCCGAAATTCTTGCAACTATCGCCTCGTCATCCAAATCTCTGTATCCCTCAAAGACCACTTTCATAATATTTTCGTGCTGAAAATAAGCCATTTTATCATCCTGAAGTCCCTCGGGGAATAAAACGCCGCCATAGTCAAAGAATATACGATCATCCCCGTTGTTCATGATTATTCCGCGAGAAATAATCATAACTTTTTTAGTACCCTCTTTAAGATATACAACGCTGCCCAGCGGTAAAAGATTTGTTTTTTCCATAATAAATTGTCCTTTCCAAATGATAATTAATTTTTATTAAATATATTCCGTAATTCGTTCGAGAAAATTTTGACACGCCTGCGATTCTGTTTCAAAAACTTGAACATCAAACCGCCGTCCGCGGTCTCCTCCGTATACAAGCCAGTATTTATCAACCTTTTCCATACAAAGAGATTCGTCCGCATATCCGTTTAAACTGTAAACGTCTTGAGGTATTTCTTCATGTTTCAATATAAGACGAAGTTCGTCTAAAGTCAGTTCTTCATTCATGCCCTTTTCTCCCGAATATATCCGTTTCTAAGGTAATAGGAAAAATTCTTTTCCAAATTATACTGTACGCCTCCGCCCTTACTGTCAAAATTAGGTGCGGCAAATCCCTTAGAACAACCTTCGATATCCTTGATTACCTCGAACTCATGATACTCAACGGTTTTTCTTTCATACGGCATAGAAAGACTGTCATAATCTGTTCCTTTATCGGTAGCAGTACTTCCGCCTTTTGAACCGTATCGCGAGATCGTAGTTCCTTTTTTCAGAGTAAAATCTTTTTCAATGGGTTTAGTTGAATCAAAACCGACTTTGTAGTCATTTGCAATATTATCATCTTTCTTTACGGCAGTTTTGCCTGCAAACGTGTCCCAGTCGGTTCCGGATCTGAGTCCTGTTTCATTATACGTCTTGCTTTCTTTTGCGTAAATAGATTCTTTGAGCTGTTTCTTTGCAGAAACCTTTTCGCCCTCATCGTTTACGCGTTTTCCGTTTGTCATCTGCAAAGCGGTTACGTCGGTTTTCGTGTCGCTTTTTGCGTCGGATTTTTGAATTCTCGCATATTGGATTTTCTTAACGCTGATATTGGAAATATCTCTGTCCTTTTTTAATCCGAGAATTTCGGCGGCCGTTTTATTTTTATACGATCCCTTACCTGCTAATTCTATCGCCGCGTCATAATCTTCTTTCAAGACTTTTGAGTCTTTATCAATATATACGACCTCGACAATTCCGTTTTCATCCGCTCTTTTTTTAATGTAAGTATTAAATTTTTTGTTCTCCATTGCGCCTTCCGCAATATCATTGAAAAAGCTTGTTCCTGCGTCTTTTGTTGTTTGCTGCCAAAAATTACTGTCGAGCTTAAATTCATAATTCGGATCGACTGCGGACTTAATGGCTTCTTCGGTTATGTTTTCCGCAACAGACTCACCGGCGTCAAAAATCGACTTATTTGCGGTTTTTATAACCTTTTTCTTTGCCTCATCCGAAACATCATCTGTCAGGAAATCACCGAAACATTCTCCGCCGGCGGAAACAAAACCGTTGACGATATCGCCGCCCGCAGATGAAAAAAACTTTTTACCGTTATTTGCAATTTCAGACAAGACCGTGTCATAACCAAAGTTAGGATCGGAGATAAACGATTCAGTTAAGTTCCATCCGGTTTCCAATACTGTCTCCGAAGCTGACTTTGTCAAATTCCCGACTACCGAGTTTCCGACCTTTTCCATATATTTTTCAGCACCTGTGGAATTTATGGATATATCGGCCGATACAAATGTTGACAGGAATTCCGCGCCGCCTTCGACAACGATTTTTTTCGTCATTTGCTTTGTATTGGAACCGACTATTGAGAAAATTTTATTTCCGTCAAGTTTTCCGCCGATTGCGGCCTCGCCGACATCCCATATCGTATCCGTAACGGTACCCGCAGCCTCTTTTAACGCAAGTTTTCCGACAGATTCCATTCCTTTTTTAAACGGTGTTTTTACGACGGAACCGACTGCACCTACGCTTATCACTCCGTCCACAACACCTTCCGCGGTTCCGCGTACAGTCGCTTTGCCTATCTTGCTCCAATCTTCACCGCTTACGTCTCCGTCTTCATAATATGCGTCGGCATACGCACTCGAAAAAGAAGTAATACCGCCCACCGCGCCTCCGACCAAAGCTCCGACAAGAATGGATCCCGTACCTGCGGTAACGACTGTTACCACAACGGCTCCGACAATTGCGATTCCGACCGCAAGCCATTTTACCCATTCTCTCGACTGCTGTTCTTCCGCTTTTATAAGTTCGTCTCTGTTTTCAGCAAGATAAACCGCATTTTCGAAATCAGGATTACTTTCAATTTTGTTAATCAAAGTTTTGACGCCGTTTATATTGTTTACCAAATCCTCGCAATCGCACATATTAAGAAAATCCGACGGTGTATAAGCGGTGATTTTTTTTCTGGAAAGACCCAACTGACTCCGCAGCAATTGCTCCGCATTATTTATAAGTTTATCAATTTCGGCAAAATCGTTGCGTCTGAGATTTTCATAACCGGTCACGCGCGAGTTAATCGTTCTGAGTTGGTGCAAAAGATGATTAAGTTGATTTTGAAAATTATTAATCTGAGGCTTATCATATATGTATACAATATCGGATATTTTATTTTTTACACGATCGGCGTCACTGGTAATCGTCCATGCTTTATCACTCAGGGCTTTCAACCCCTTTTCTGCAGCTCCGGAAGAAGCGACCTCACATGAAGCGATTGTCGTATATCTGCATCCGTATTTTGACCCGTCTCCCGAATCCACGCTGCTGATATAGCCCTGATAGTATGACGCGGCTTGGTCATAATATGATCGGCATATAAGTTTTAACACAACGGATAAAGTTGAAGTATAATGTGCCAAATACTGTTTTATACTGTCAGAACCTCTGCCGGAAATGACGGAAGATTCAATTATACGATTAACTTTTTTCTGAACTGCGTCTATTCCCGTTATCCATGAACTGCACTTTTTTGCGCCGTTTGACGTTATATCGGATATTTCATCATAATATATTTTATATTCCACAGAAACCACCTCTCTTTAACATTGAACAAAAATTCACAAGCAATTTTTGAGGTCAACGGAAACCGCCGCCCCCGCCGCCTCCGCCGCCGAAACCATCGAAGATATCGGCTATGTCAGAATCAATTAAATCAAATTCCGAATATCTCTTCTGTATATCCGACATATCTTTTTTCAGCAGCAATTTATACAAAAAGAGCAAATGGGCTATTTTATCTAGCCGTTTCCTGTATTCACTCAACATAATTCCGCTGCATTCCGTTACAGACGAAACATCGGATACCGAAGTCTTTATATTTTTTGAAGCCGTCTGCACCACATCTTTCGTCAACGTATTGACAATCATTGAGTCCAATTGTACAATTATCATTTTTTTGTCCCTCAGTTCGTCCAGTTTTGAATAATCGTAAGTATTCTATTTCTGCTTCTTACAACAGTATCCAACACAAAAGAGCCCGATCTTCTTTTGCTTAACTCATCGCGTTTCGCGTTATTAATGCTGTCAAGCATTCTGTCAATGCTTTTTTCAAATTCTTTAGCGGCTCTGTATGCGTCACGTTCAAGAGTATTATCAAACTTTTTCTTTGAATCTCCGCGCCACTTAAAACCGTTAACAACATCTTTTCGCCTGATTTCTTTACTTAGGGCAACGGCGTTTACGTCGTTGTACTTTTTTATTGCCAGCATTTCGTTATAAGCCCTCTGCAGTCTATCGGCGTTTTCCTGTGCTTGCCTGTTTTCACGTCTGATTTTATCAATCCGTTTATTGTACTGTTTGACCAGGTTTTTATAATAGTCAAGAGAATGACTCATTTTTCACCGCTCCTTATTCCTCTGCAAGGGTAAGTTTAATTTTTACAACGTCATTATCGTCGATAAAATAACCGTCTCCGGCAGATATCGGTTTTTTGTTTTCTCTTATTGCTTCATACGGGACGTCAAATACCTTAAGATTCTGCAGATCATCAAGAAACAGCATTTTTCGATCCTGTTTTATTGTACGTACCGCGTCGGGCGCGTCGTATGAAACTGTTGAGTTCGGGAAATTGGCAAAAATAACGGCAACACCGAAATCTTTAAATCTCGTTACAATATCCTCAAACATCTCCGATACATCAGTATCAGACTGAATCGCCGAAGCAATATCATTGTTTTGAACAATCATTATCAACAATTCGGAATCTTTATTTTCCGCCTCTTCAAATAACAACTGTTCGTAACGTTCGCTGAGCAAACCGTGCCAACGCTTAATAACAGAACCGACACTGCCTGTTCCGATATTGTATTCGTCGACTTTATCCTTAACGAAAGCATATTTTTTCGTTACGTCGTCAAATATAACGATTTGCGATTTAAGTGACTTTTGCGATTTAACGGCGGTTATTAAATTAAGTATGAAATTACGATGTCCGCTTCCCTCTTTTCCGCATAAGCCGATAAGACCTAATGTCGAAATATCAATATACATAGGATTAACATCGGAATACTTAAGGCCGATCGGTACCACACTGCCGTTTACGCTCGCATTGAAATCATTTTTGAGACTTTCGTTAGTAAGTACATTAGGAATAAACGGTATCTTTTTGGCGTATTTTCCTTTGGATTTTTCATTCGCCGCTTTGATAAATTCATGCATTGCATTAACTCTGTCAATTTCTTTCTCGCCTTTAAAAGCAAGATATGTTTGACATTCAAGCATACGTTTATCAAGTTCCAGAATGCATCGACCAGGTTTTTCATCCTGCTTTAAAGTAACGTGATCAAAGACGCTTCCGTATTCTCCGCTGTCGTTACAGAAAAATGCAATTTTATTCGCAAAATTAGACAAATATCTAAAACCGACTCCGGAGGTCTGACTGTTCGCAACAATGGCGGAAATCCCGACAGAAATACCGTCTCTGACAATTGACAGCAAGCTGTCATCATCCTGCAAATACAATTCCGAAAGCGCAGTCATGTTGTCTACCATTAAATAAATATGGGGAAGATCCGTATATCCGGCTTCAAGATACGATGAAAACGAACTGACCCCGACAGAAATTAACTTTTCTTTTCTGCGGGCAATTTCCTCAAAAAGAAGTTTAAATAAATTTTTTAATTTTTCATCTTCCGAGGACGTAACGACACCGCCGACATTATTAAGAGATTCAAAATTCTTTAAAATCATTGAACCGAAATCCAGTATATAAAATACCGCCTGATCGGGTGTTTTTACGCTTCCGACCGTTTTTATGATCGACTGAAGCATATTTGTCTTACCGTACTGCGAAGAGCCAATAATAAACGTATTCTTATTATCAATATCAATGTATGCGGATGTTTGAATCTGATTATCGGGATCATCATAAATTCCGATATCAATAAAACCGTCGCGATTCATTGCAACACTCGGATGTTCAATGACATCCGGCAAAGCCGGCAGACAAATACTGCTTAAATGTTCGATATTGTTATCGGTGCAGTATTTATGAACATGATTTACAATCGCTTCCAACTGACTTAAATTATGTTCGTCGTTCTTTTTCTTCTTTTGCGTAAACAAGACTTTGCGTTTTCCCGTTACCGATACCTCGAATACGGAAAACTCCTTGACATTGCTGTCTGCCATTTTTTCCGGAGCCCCGCTGTACGCAGACTGGAACAACTCAAATATTTCGTTGTTTCCGACCTGCAAATAAGCTCGTCCGGGTTCTTTTATTTCAGCGGCCAATGGGGATTTCAGGACCTCGTTACTGTCCTCTACGCTTTGTACTTTCAAACAAAGCTTAAATCTGGAGTTACTCCAAATCTGATCGTCAACCTGTCCCGACGGTTTCTGAGTCGCTAATATAAGATGAACGCCCAAGCTTCGTCCTATACGTGCGGCTGAAATCAGCTCTTTCATAAAATCGGGCTGTTCCGCCTTTAATTCTGCGAATTCATCGACAATAAGTATCAAATGCGGAATAGGTATTTTTACCTCTCCGGCTTTATACTTCTTTATGTATTTATCAATATGGTTAACATCAGCCTCTGCAAAAAGACGCTGTCTCTTCTGAAGCTCGGCTTTTATTGACTTCAGCGACCGGTCTATTTCTTTTCCGTCTATGTTCGTAATCGCGCCAAGCAGATGAGGTAAATCTTTGAACTGATTAACCATTCCTCCGCCCTTGAAATCTATGATGACAAACGCAACCTCATACGGGTGGAACAACGTCGCTATTGATAAAATATATGTCTGGAGTATTTCCGATTTACCGGAACCGGTAGTACCTGCGACAAGTCCGTGAGGTCCGTGAGCCTTATCGTGCAAATCAAGATAAACATAGCTGTTTTTCGTAACTCCGATAGGAGCCGCCATTGACTTATAAACAAGCGACTTTGACCAATTGGATTTAATATCTATATCGTCAACCATTAGAATATTGAGCATTTCAAACATGGAAATATTCTTTGTCAGAGCACCCTCCAAAGATATTTCCTCCGTATACACGGGAGCCATATAATTCGCTATTCTCTTTGCGTCAAAATCGCTGATCGCGGAATATGAGAAATCACAGGCAATTTCTTTATTTGAAGCGTCGATAAGTTTTCCGTGAGTATCGGAGTCGACGTTTATAATAAATGAACAGCCGACGGGCGCAAAGCTTTTATTTTCCGCCATAAACACAAAAGTAACACCCAATTCGTTGCCCTTCGCTATAAATTTAGAAATGGGATGCTTCTGGAATCCGTACTCGTCATAGAAAAATACAACAATATGTTTAAATGAGACCTTATCCTTTTTCTCCGCTTCACGCGCACTCAATACCTTATACAAATAATCAAATATTCTGTTTTTGCTTTCGTCGTCGCACACTATATTGCGGATTCCGGTTTCTTCATTGTTAACATTCGGTAAAAATCTCAGCCACGATATTTTATCTTTGTTTTTCTCCTCCGCAACAAAAATCATTTCGATATCCGAATAGAAATGTCTTGAACAAATATCAAGGATTATGTTTTTAAACAATCCGAATCTGAAAGGCTCCGCTCCGACGATACAAACGCCGTTTGCTGTTTTAAAATCACAGATAACGGGAGCGTTTTCAATATAAACGCATTCCTTTTTTATCTGTTCCGGGATTAACTGAAGTTCGTCTTCGCTTTCAAGTTTTTCCTGTTTTTTATATTCAATCTGCCGTTTTGCTTTAACAGATCCGGAACCGAGTCTGACAAACAAAAAGTCGATATCTTCGGGAAGTCTGTCAAATAAATCCGACGAAAATTCACTTATAAGTTTTTGCTCCGTCTGCACGTTAGGGTATGAATCCTCAAGCTGTTGCTTCTCAAAGGCTCTTAACGATTCTATCTCTTTTCGTTTTCTGTCTATATAAGTGTTGTATTCGTCAATTCTTTTCTGCAAGGATTTCTTATAATCTTTTTTGTTGTCCGCAAACCCCAAAACTGCCGTTAATACTGCCATTCCCGCAGAAGCAATGCTGAACACAATCATTGTTCCGCCGCCTTGCATTGCCATAGCGCCGGATGTCAGCATCATTCCCATAGACGGCAACAAACTCATAAACAGATTATTTTTTGGTTTATCGGGTTTTGCCGCAGGATCCAAAATGGAAATATTTTCTTCGTTTATTTTGCCGTGTACGCGTACATTTCTTATGAACTTAGGATATTGATTCGGGTTGGGATAATCATAATATTTTATCCCGGAAATGGACATATCGTCTCTTATTTCCGTCCACATTCCGCTCGACGTGCAGTAAAAAGAATAATCCGCTATGGACAAAAAATCGCCGAAATATAATTTTTCACCGCTCTTTACTTTTTTATCGTTTATATATACTCCGTATCTTGAGTTCAAAATTTTTACTTCGAAATATTCGTTTCTTTTATCAATTACGACCGAATCATTTGATACAAACTGACTTTTTAATACTATCGAACTTGAAGCGTCGGCGCCGATTCTTAAACTCGAAAGTCCGCCGGTTTCAACAAACCGCTCATATTTTCTGTTACTTCCGAAATCAATAAGAAACTCAACGGTAAATACTATATTGTTGGATTCCTGATATCTTATTTGAAATATATCGCCGTGAACAAGATCCTTTGTCATAAGTTTTCTGACATCGTCGACGGTTATGTAGAGATTATCCGAACAGATAAGAAGCCATCTGTCTCCTTTTTTTTGAAAAGTAAGTTCTATCGGTTCAAAAAACAAATCTCTGAGCAATCTGTAAGTACAGTCAATTCCCGTGCCGATTTTGGCATTAACCGCATCTTCGGCAAGCTCGATTTCCTTATAAATATTTTTGTTTGAAATAATTATCTTGTATCTGTTGTTCATCGGCTCCGCCTCCGTCACTTTCTGAAATAAATGATACTTCCGTTTCGTATTCCGAAATTTTCAAGCTTTTTTTCACCCTTTAAAAGAGCAATTGGATTCTCCGCCTGCAGATAACAGTTCTTTATATCCGACACATCTATTCCAAGTCCGTACGCGGAATCCAATGCGACAATCAGTTCGTTTGCCGAAATGTCCAACGGTACCTCGATATCAAAAGATTGTTTTCTTTTTTCAATTTTAAAAATTACAATTACTTTATCTTTTTGCATAAAAGACAACCCTCTCTTTTTTACATTACAAGAAACGCAATTTTCTGTATATCGGGATTCTTAGCCAAATCCTCACAAGTAACCGTATCATAATGATAAATATGCTCAACATAGTCGCTTACCGAAAACTTCGCCGAGAATTTCGGAGATATCAGCGAATTATCATTGTTCTTGGAAAAGTTGTTGCAAATGAAGAAGTATTTATCCGAATTTGTGCCGTTAATATTAGAAACGAACAAATTGGTCGCACTTACAGAGGACGAGTCCTGTCCGGTTACGACTATTACTTTATCGGCTTTGGCAATCAATTCCGCTTTATCATTATCAAGCACGCTGTCTGTGTCAACAACGATATAATCGTATTCGTAAGATTTCTTTGCGCTCTCTGCAATTTTGGCAAAAACGGAGTAATCCACCCCGAGAGACATTAAAACAGCCTTAAACGGCGGAACATACGAAAATATCTCTTTACGTATCGTATGTTTTATATTCGAATAAATATCCTCGGATGCATTTATCAATTCCGCATAAGCACTCGGATCGGTTATGGGAGATGAATTCTGCAAACGATACTGAAACGTTTGCAGCCGCTCTGCCGATATATATAAAACGCGCTTATAATTTTTAGTCAAACAACCGCATACGCCGAGCGAAACCGTCGTTTTTCCTACGCCTCCGGCGGCGGAATAAACCAAGACAATCTGAGGCTCCTTTTGTATTTCGGTTTCCAAATGCAGAACGCTTACGCTTTTACCGATAATCTCGTTAAAAATCTCTTTTATACTTGTATATTTAAAAATTCTGTAAACATTGAGTTCCGCCGTCTCATCCTCTTCATACTGCTCGGTCATTACAAAAATATTTTCTATATTGTGCTTTTGCAAAGAGGGCGAAAACAAATCTTCGGATATAATTAAAATATCTATATTTTGCGGAGAAGAAAAAAAACTGTTGTAATACTCCTCATCCGATATTATTTCCAAATCAATTTTATCAAAAAAATCTTCAACAAACTTCAGCTGCAACGGAACAATATAGTTAAAATCATTATCCGCTATAACGATCCTTGTCTTATGAGTTATCATATTTATCAACCTATATATACTTGAAATTCACTGTTTGCCATTTTAACGACATCGCCGTTTCTTAACGGACATTGCCGATCCGGAATTAATTTGATCCCATTTAAAAACGTGCCGTTTGCACTGTGAAGATCGCTCACAAAAAATCCGGCGGATGTTTTACTTATTTTACAGTGGATTCTGCTTATCATTTTATTGAAAGACAAAACGCAATCGACCGCGCCTTGCTTTTTTCCTATTATAAATTCGTCTTTTGTCACGTTGATTTCAACGGGAGACGCCGAATTTCTTAACGCCAGTCTGCAATATGTCTGCGGACGAGAAATGCCGTCTTTTACAAAATTATTATCGTTTGAGTTTAAATTTAAGTATTGCTGATTTCCCTTTATTCTTTTACACAATTCGTCGAGCTGAATCATACCGTTAGATAAATCCGACATAAGCTGAATAGTTTTAGGAGACGACAACGAACTTGTTTTTGATATGATTTTTACAAGATTGGTTCTAAGTTCGTTTTCAAAGAACGCATTATCGGGAAACGCTTTCTGTCCGATGGGGATATATATTAATTTAACTTGATAATTTGATGTGTCTACAAATATGTGTTCAAACGAAATATCAATATTCTGACACGAAAGGAATCCATTGTTTTTTACATCGTTTATATCTGACAGCAAATTTGAAACGACCGTCATAAAATTATCGGGATTTATAGTCTGTAAAATTGACGATAAAGATTGATACTGCGATGTCAGATAATAAAACTGTATTTTCCCGTTATATGTCATTTTCATGCATTTTACAAAACAGCTGTTATTCTGACTTTGTAAAACTTTATATTCCGTCGGCAAAAACATACTGTTATCACGCAGTATACACGTATAATTAGATCCGCAAATCAATTCAGATATCTGATTTTGTTCAAGCAGCATGTTCATCACCGAATCACCCGAAATATATTTTTTTTATTTTGCCGCCCGCGATCCGCGATTAATGAACCGCGGGCGGCAAAACATTTAACGATTAATTAAATTAAGATTTTTTCTTCTTTTTCTTACTGATTATCACAATAAGCCAGCAGACAACCAAAACTCCGACTGCAGCTCCGATCGAACCGTAGAACATCGCTTTATCTTCATACCAACGAATAAAACCGTTTGTTGAAACAAGAAGATTTCCTCTGAACTCATATGAATCGCCGGGATTAAAATCTTCGCTTGACGTATCCGTCACGTTTCCGGCGAAATCAACCGCCGTGATTCGAATACTTTGACGATCTCCGGATTCATTTACAACAAACGAATTTTCATAGGAGTTTACGGAATCCGTAAATTCGGTAATTTTACCCTGCGACTCGCCGTTTATGAAAACTTCAACATAAGCCAGACCGCCTACATCGACAATCGAGTAGTTTACGCTTACGCTCTGCGCGTTAACGGACGCATATTCGTCATGGAATTTTACCTGAGGATCAAACGATACGTTCCTTATTTCGGGTTTTGTCGTATCTACCGTGAACATAATTGAATCCTTTACGCCGTTGCCATTTGCGTCTATTGAATTTTCAGGGACGCTTGTTGACGAATTATCGTTATCGTCCTTTGATGATATTGTAATTCTGTAAACGCCGTCCTGCGTAAAGTTATCCTTGCTGATTGTATAAACATACCTGAACCAACCGCTGCCGTCAATCAAAACGTTGTCCGACGCGTCGGGAACGGAAGTATATTTAACGTCAATCGGTTCTCCGTTTCTTGTTATAAGAATCATAAGAGAGCCGGAAGCAATGCGGGAAGCGTTGTATTCGGCAATAACAAGATCTTTTGTTATCGCGCTGTCCGCACCGTCTTTTTTGGTTACGAAACTGCCTCCGTCTTTAATCAGCGATATGAGATAATCGTCATACTCATATACCGAACCGAAACGATTAACGGTAAATGTTTTTGACGCGCTTGATTTATTTCCCGCAAGATCGGTTACGCTTAATGTCAAGGTATAAATACCGTCGTTTTCGGAAACTTTTTCAAATGTATCGAACGCACCGGATATTCCGGAGGCGGATCTTGAAAATCCCTTCAAGAACTGCGCCGTAACGTCTGCATTTTTATCGCCGAATCGGGTTCTTGTCAATTTAATATCGTAATTATCGAAATTAACATCACTGAAGGAAACTGTCGGAACCACAGCGTCGTTATACGCTTTGGAATCATCTACTCCGCCTATAACGGGATTGTCAATTTTCGTATCAACGGTGAATGACTTAGCGGCGACCGAATTGCCGTAATCGGCTTCGGGACTTTCATTGCCTGCAAGATCTTTTACGGAAACATCGAATGTGTAATCGCCGTCGGCATTATATGAGATAACCGCTGTATGGACATCTCCGCTGTGGTTTGTCCACATTGCCGAAGGAACCGAAATTTCATTTGACGAAACAGAAGCCGTCTGCTTAAAATCGACCCTGCTTTCACTGAAGTTATGTTCAACAACCGTAACCGTCGCAGTTCGCTTTGAATTAAAGTATTTTTCATTTGCAGCGGAATTATTATCATACGATACGCTTACCTTCGGCGAGGTTTTGTCTATCGTAAATGAATCGGGAGCGACAGTTCCTTGAGCAAACTTAGCTTTTCCGGCGTTATTGCCCGCAAGATCCGTATAGCTTATTACAAAGCGGTAATCACCGTCAGCGGAATAAGTTATAGTCGCCGTATGTTTTGAATTATCCTTATTTCCGGTACCCTCGGTATTCTTCCAGCCTATTACGGAAGGAATCGTTCCGTCTGAATTCGTAATAAGGATTCTTACTCCGTTCGAATCAAAATTACGTTCGGTAATTGTAACGGACGCCGTTCTGTCTGATTTGAAATAATTACCGCTGTCAGCATTATTATTATCGTAGGAAATATCAATTGCCGGAGCCGTCGTATCTATTTTTACAACTGTATATTCCTTTGATTCTTTCTGTGAGTTATCCACCGAATTAAGCGAATTGTCGGTTGCATAAACAACGACTTGAATATTATTGCTGTTATTTTTCGAGGCTTCGACCGTTATCTCGCCTTCAAAAATCTGTCTCAAATCAGACTGCTTGGGATTTTCCGTGTTGAACGTAAACAGATTGCCCTCCTGGGTAGGAACATCAGGCTTATCCGAATCGCGATCAAAAATCTTATAGCTTACGTCTTTAAGTCCGGAATATGTGCCTCCGACTATCGGATCTACTACCCTTACGGAAACTTTAACGTCGCCGTTGTATATTCCGTTCACCGGCTGAACCGGGGAAACCGTAATTTCAGGAGCTACCGATTCCTCTATGGGATGTTCGTCGTCAACTATAAGACCGTTTGTAGAAACATACGTATAGTTTCCGGCGCAATCGGTAATTTTCAAATATACGGCAAACTGCTTATTTTCCGTAACGTCGAACGAATTAAACGTCTGCCAAGTTTCAATCTTATCAAGTTCCGCTATCGAAAGAACCTCGGTATTGTCGTTGGCATTGACAGACGAATTCATATAGAATTCAACCGACGCGATCGGAGACGTTGCGTCGTCAGCCGAAGATGCAACGGATATTTTTGAGTTAGACCAGAATCCGAATGTAAGCGAATCTACAACACTGCTCCATGATTCTGTTCTTCCCTCCGCGCTTACCGCGGTAACGGTTCCCTCCGGAGCCGTAGAGTCTACCGTAAATTTATTTACATTCTCTGCGTCCGAATAATCGACAGGCGTATTTATGTTCCCCGCCTTATCCGAATACGAGATGTTAAAGGTATAATTTGCGTCGGCAGCGTATTTTAATGTTGCCGTATGAACCGCCGTATCCGCGAATTCTCCCTCTGCGGTTGTCCATGCGCTTAAGGAATACGCAGAATCGACTGCGTTTCCTTTTGAATCAACCGCGGTGATTGATATTCCGTCGGAAGCTGCAGAGGAATCAAAGTGGTTTGAACGTTCTGTTATGCTGATAACTGCCGTTCTCGACGTATAATAACCGTTCTGTGCGTTACTGTTCGAAACAGAATCATAGACTACTTTTATTTCGGGTGAAGTAACATCCATGTCGATGGAAATATTCTCCTGCGTATAGTTGCCGGCATTATCGGTCACTCCGACGTAAACTTTTACGTTACTTGAATTATTAAGCAAAGAGTCAACTATCAAAGCGCCGTTCCATTCTGACACAAGCTGATCTTTCGTCGGAACGTTACCGCTGAAGGTTGTAACTTTTTCCGACATATCGGAGTAATCGACAATTTTCAGCGTTCCGTTATTTGTATTTTCACCGGTTTCACGGGAATAATCGAACGAGAAAATCGTCTGTCTTTGAGTCTCTTTACCGTCGCTTGTTACCCAATATTCAACCTTTGAAATGCCGGAATACGGTTCTGCTTCTTTCGCGTTAACCGCAACTTTAATACCGTTTATCATTTTTCCGTTAAATTTATAATCCGAAACGTTGTTTAATCCGTAAATTCCGTTTTCGTTTGTCTTATCCGGAGTAAGAGTTATACTCGCTCCGACGTTATCTACGATATATCCGTCCGTGCTTATATAAGAGTAATTTCCGGCAGCGTCAACAGATCTGACATAAACGACAAACTGTTCGTTTGCTTTGACCGAAAACTTTTCATACGCAGCAAATTTATTCTGAGCATAAAGTTCGTCAAGAGCTTTTGTATCAAGAGCAACCGGATCATTAGTCTTGTAGTATTCAACGAAGGAATTCGTTGTCGCGTCGGATGTTTCAACCGTAATATCCGCTTTAACATTATCATAAAGTCCAAACGTCAGAACACTTAAAAGCTTGTTCCAAACATGATTATTAACAGAAACGGACGATACAGGAGCCTTAGTGTCAACAACAAAATCAAACGGAACCGCGCTATCTCCGGTATTAATTTTTGAGTTAACATTTTTCGATTTGCCCGCATATGAGAATTCAAAAGTATAATTTGCATCCGATTTAAAAGAAATCAATGCGGTATGCGTGGTTTTATCGGGATTTGCACCGTGTTTTTCATCGGTCCATCCGCTTATGTCGTACGCATTCTCAACATTGCGTCCCTTAACGTCCTTTGCGGTAATTACAATACCGGCGGAAGCTGCTGCAGGATCGAAATGAGAATCCCTGTCAGTGACAACGATCGTTGCCGTTCTCGGAGCGTTAAAATACTTTTCTCCTATAACGGCATTGTTATCAAAGGTTACGTCCACTAAGGGAGAATTGGTATCAATATCAAGATTTATAGGATACTTTTCGGTATTGGTGTAAACGTTGCCCGCATTATCCGTAACGGTAACCGTTACGTTGACATTACAGCTGTTGTTTTTAGACGCGTCTACTATGATATCTCCGGACCACGAAGTGCGAAGATCCGATATTTGAGGAACAGCACCGTCTTTATGGATATCCTTTTCATTGACATCTTTTACGTCAATCAAGCCGCCTCGATTTTCGTCGTTTCGAACATGTTTAAACGAGTAAAGCGTTCCTTCCTGAGTCGTAACGATCTCGCCGTCAATATCGGATGCAACGACATAAGATACGGAAGCAATACCGGACTTATAAAGATTCTCGCCCATAGCGTCAATATGAACTTTAACGCCTGTGACATCTCCGTACTTCTTTACGTTATCTATACCGTATATTCCGTTTTCATTAGGCTGATCTACAGCTTTTACGATAACCCCGTTGGATTTTGCGGTATCGACAATATATCCGTCAGAATTAATAACAGTAAAGTTACCTGCGCTGTCCGTAATCTTGACATATACGCTGAACATATCGTCATCACTTATCTCAAACGGCTCGTAAGAAACAAAACTGAGAGCGGAAATATCGACTTCTTTAAGTGGAACATCCGAACTATGTTTATAATATTCAACCGTTACGGGGCTTATGTCGTCTTCGCCCGAAGCTGATACTAAAGTTTTTTTATTGCTGAACAGTCCAAATGTAAGAATATCGGCAAAATCTGTCCACGTATTTTCGTTTATAGATACCGAGCCGGTAGGCTTCGTTTTATCTACGGTAAATGAAGACGGCGCCGCCGTACCGTCGGCATATACGATTTCTTTATTCGAATTTCCCGCGTCGTCTGTATATGTCGGAACAAACGAATATGCCGCGCTGCCGTCGAATACTACTTTAGCCGTAAATTTGTCTTCATTGGGATTAGAATTAGAAAGAACATCGTCATCCCATGAAATCGAATATAATTTCTGCGTTTCTTCTTCTGAAAGTTCACCCGACAATTTTGAAGACTTTATTGATTCTCTCAAGAATTCTGCCGCAGCTTCTTTATTGAAATGACTTCCTCTCTCCGTAATAACAACCGTCGCGGTACGGGAGTCGGAAAAATACGAACCGTTTTGAGGCGCATTGCTGTCATATGAAACTTCAATCTCAGGCTGTGAAACGTCGATATCAAACTTCTTGACTCCTGTTGAAACATTACCTGCGTTATCTGTTACAGTAACGGTAAGAGTAACAAAACATGCGTCGTTCTTCTCTGCGTCAATAACAACGTTCGTATTATATTCACGACAAAGATCTGATTTTTCACTGCCTCCATCAGGAGCACTGTATGTATAAAGCGTTCCTCTCTGAGTAACCGAGCCTGCGTCATTCTCGGCAAAGCTCTTCTTAACCTCGTATGTTATGCTCTTAATTCCGGAATAGATATCGTCGCCGTCGTTCGCTTCTTTTGCATTTATCGATACGTCTATACCCTTAACGGTTTTTGATTCTCCGTTTTCCGTTACTGTGATATCTTTAAGATCGGCAAGAGAGTAAATACCGGATACAGGATCAACAGAAACGATTGATACCGCCGCGCCGGAGTTTTCGACAATATGTCCGTCCGAACAATAATACGAATAGTTGCCGGCGTTATCCGTAAATCTCGCATAAACGACAAATTCGTCTTTTTCAACTGCGGAAGGTACAACATCGGTAAATTTGCCGTCGCCGTAAAGCGCGTTAAGTTCCTCACTTGACAGCGCTTTATCTGCGGAACTTTTATAATATGTTACCTTTACGGGGCTTAAATCGTCGTCAACCGACGCGATTACCGAAAATTCGGGTTTACTGTTAAACACCCCGAACGTTATTCTATTAAGAATGCTTCTCCATGAAAAACCATTTTCCTTTATTTCTCCGGTAGGCTTGACGCTGTCGATTGTAAAGTCAAACGGAGTTTCTGCGCCGGATACGGAAATTGACGCAAAATTAAATTCATTTCCGGCTTTATTTTTATACGTAAAAGTCCATTTATATATACCGTCTTCAATGAATTCAAAAGAAATACTGTGAGAGTTTTTGTTGTCTCCGTCTGTCCATGTTCCGAATTTAACAATATTTCCGGAGTTTATCTCCGTCTCGGTAAGAGAAACCGAATTTCTTTCTATTTTTATCGCCGAGAATGCGGCGTCGGCGTCAAAAGCGGAATCGTTAACCGTTAACGTTGCTTTTCTGCCTGCCGAATACCAACCGTGTCCGGACTCGTCGACAGTTACGGGGACGCCGTCCATATTGACTCCGGCGGTAATGGGATCCGTATTGATCTCGGCAATCGTAACATTACGTGTAAATTTATTTCCTGCATTATCTTCCGCAGTAACCGAAACAACAATGTTTGTCGAATTGAATTTCGCTGCGTCAATAATAATCGAAAGATCCTTTTTCTCTTTAACGATTCTGCCGTTTTTCGCAGCAAAAAGCGTTCCGGACTCCGACTCTTTCGAATCGGCTTTTATTTCATAAGTTACATGCTTAATACCCGAAAGTTCGTCTGTTACGCAAACGCCGGCTTTAATTCCCTTAATTTCTTTTCCTTCAACATTAAACGTTTCAAGGTCTCCGACTCCGTAGACTCCTGTGCCGGCAGAGGACGCTTTCAAATTTAAGCTGATATTGCTTGCCGTGACGTCATAAATTACGCCCTGAGAGCCGATATACGCAACATTGCCTGCATTATCGGCAATTCGGGCATATACCGCAAATTTCGACTCGTTATTAACGGTAACGCCGTAAACACCGTCGGTGCCGTCATCCGTAAATTTACCGGAATCATACAAACTGTTAAGCTCCGATTCCGCAAGAACGGTATCGGATTCCGAGATATAATATGATACTTTCTGGAATCCGGAATTTATATCTTCGCCTTTGTTACCCCTGAGCGAGAATGAGATCTCGGAATTTGTAAAAAGACCGAACGTTATAGAGTCAAGGAGTTTACTCCATACGCCCCATGAAGAATTTGAAGAAACAAGTTCGCCGAAAGGTAATGTTTCATCAATTCCGAAATATTTTGTATTACTGCCTTTAAAACTAACTGATTCTGCAGAGAGAGACGCTGAATTTACGTATTCATACGCGGCAATTTTATATTCTCCCTGCGATACGAACGTAACCACGGCAGTGTGTACGTCTCCGTTGTGCGTCCATTCCGAAAAACTTACGTCTTTTACGCTTGAATCTTCAAACTTAAATCCCGATTCGGCAGACAATCTGTTGAATGCGTCTGCTCTGTCGGTAATTTTAACGACCGCAGTTCTTTTAACGTTATACCAGACGGTACCCTCAGCAGCATACGGAGAAACATCATTTTCGTTATATTCAATTACAACGGAGGGTTTTACCGTAAGAATATTAAGAACGACGCTCGATTCGTCCGAAACGTTGCCCGCAATATCGTACGCTCTAACGAAAACCGTAACGTTACTTCTGCTATACTCGCTTGAATTTACGGTTATATCAAGATCTCCGACTTTTTTTGCAAGTTCGCCCGCTTCGTCATTTAATTCATAAATAGAAACCCATTCGGACTCTTTATCGTCAGTTTTTATCTTGTATTCAATTTTTTTAATACCGGAATAATACTCTCCGGCGTCTTCCGCCGCAGCGACAAGTTTTACGTCCGTCGTATAAAAACCGTTTGTATCTTTGCAGTTTTTATCCGTATTTACAACAGCAACCGGTTTGCCGTTATCAATTGCAATAACGGGAGCAAAAACCGAGGAATCTGACAATGTTACGGTATGCCAGCCGAAATCATATCTCAGTTCTATTTTGTCTATTTTCTTTGAGGACTCTATATCTGCAATTTGAGTATTGTATCCGCCTAAAACGCTTCCGTCCTCGCAAATAATACGAATACCCTGCTTCTCCGTTGAAAAACGAACCGACTCGCCTTTTTTGAACACATAAACGGAACCGTCACGTCTTACGGCGTCACCGTAATTCCAAACAATATTTCCGTCGGCAAACACGGACTCCGATTCTGCTATGGAAATTTCTATTTTTTTATTCTCTTTAATATCCGGAATAACCAGAACGACAGCAGAACCGTCAGATTCGGTAAGGGAAGCTGTCATATCAATATCGTTTACAAGAACTTTACTTATCTTATAATTTGACTTGCACGTTATTTCGAGCGTTGCGTCTTCGTGAATATTAACACGGCTGCCGGAAAGAGATACACTTGCGTTTGAAGGAATATTACATTCGATTTTATAAACCAAAGGAGCAAACGTTATTTCCACCGTATAATCCTTGTTTGCAATACCGGTCCATTCGTAAGGATGCGACGAATTAAACTCATTTGTGTCATACTTTGTGATGCTATCGTCAATTTTAACTTCGCTTACGCGATACTCGGATTTAGGCGTCGCTTTTAACGTAACTTTATCTCCGGAAACCGCATAAATAGTACCGCCCTTGCACTCGGGGGATGCTTCAATCGTACCGCTTTCACTGTCGTAGCTAACTATAATCGTATATAATTTAACAAATTTAACGTCGATTGAAATATCTTCATCCTTGGCCGTTATTTCGGTTCTAAAAGTTTCGAAATTACCGTTCAGGTTCTGCTGGATTCCGTTTACCGAAACAGAAGAAATCTGCCATCCCGCGTCGGGGACTGCGGAAACATTTATTTTATCCCCCTCAATAACGTTAAAACTTTTTGACGACTCATTTCCCGAAAGGGATACTTCGCCTACCGTGACAGTACCGCCGTCGTTCTTTGTTATATTGATTGCATCGGATGCATAAACGTGAAAAGCAGCGTCGGCACTGCAAAGAACGCTGCCTTTGTTTTCGCCGGAAGCGTATTTCATAGAAGCGGTAAAACTGTAATTGCCGGGCATTTTAAATTTAACCCTAAATAAACTTTCTGCGTCGGACATAGGAAATCCCTCGGACGGCCCGAATTCTCCGTTTAAAGGCATCCATGCTCCGGTCTTCGTCTCATAATATTCAAGCGACTCTATTGCGTCGGGATCGTTAAAATTCGACGAGCCGATAACCATAACGCCTTTGTCGGAATTTGCCGTAGTTTTAAACTTAAACTCGGTATAACGCCCCTGAACAAATTTAAGGTCCTCTATATTTGTCGTAAGAGAAGCACGTTTGGTCTGATTTGCGGACGCAGTTACGGAAATCTCTTCTGCCGAACAAAGTATCTTCCCCGTGGAAACTTCTTTAATCGACGCCGCAAACTTATATGTATCCGCATTTTCGAACGTAACTCTGAATTTACTGACAGAACCGTCCGTCAGAGGGAATCCTCCCGCAGGACCGAAATCGCCGTCAAGCGGATACCAATTTCCGTCATTTTCAAGATATTCGAGTTTATACTTTGCGCCGTTGTCATTTAAGAAATCAAACGTGCCGACAACATATTTTCCCTCATCGTCGGCTGACGCATTCGTTGTAAATGTAAATTCTTCGGACTGACCGACCGTAAAAGATTTTCCCGCAATATCAGTCGTCAAAGAGGTTTTTTTGCCGTCGGAATTTTCCGCAAAAGCCGATATCGGGAGAACACCGATGATCATTAACACAGCAAGAAAAACCGAAAGAATCTTATCTCTGCGACGAATTTTCAGTTCACTCATCTTTCTTCGCTCCTTGTTTTTTTAAAAATTTCCGCGCGTTGGCGTAATATCTGTAATTTCTTCCGTTAAGTATGCAGTGCATATTAAGCGAGAAGAACATTATTGCCGTAACGAACATAACGATAATATTATTTTTCACCTTTAAAACAGACAAAACTGCCACGGCAATTGCAGTAACGATAAATATCGAATCGGCAGCCGCCGCAAGTCGGTTTGAAAAAAATGTAATCGCGCCGACTCCGGTTTTTTTCAACGGCTCTCCGCCGGCGTCCACTCGCTTTTTTTCAATTTTCTTTCTGTCGCAGGATGACGCAAAAACAAATATAATCTCAAGAATAAATCCTGACCAAAAAACAGCTGCTGCCACATAAGCAAACGCTTTTTGAATACCCTGACCGTTAATATCCGCAAAAGGAATAAGAAAAAGCGACACTGACGATAAAAAAGACCCTACAAACGACAAACGAACCAGCAAAACATATTTTTTCAGCGATTTCATCAAATCACCTCGTCCGTATGAATCATCATTATATTTTCAATCAATACAAGCTGTTTCTTTCGAGATTCGGGAACTCTTGACGATTCCTGAGGGTATTCCTCAGCGTCAAGCGGCGAAGCGGCAAGAAGCTCGGTAGGCTCGCTGAATGATGTCACATTCGGATTGTACAGCAGTCCCGTTTCCGGAACATTCGACGATTTTGAGTTATTTTCGGGAACACTCTGCTTAAATTCGGCTCTCGCAGTACCGTCATTTTTGTTCTGCGCCGCCGAAACTGCTTTTTTATCTTTTTTCGCAGCAGTGTTCTCCAAAACTCGCTCTTGCTTCATCGTTGCCGTTAGTTTTCCGCGTTCCGCATTTATTTTGTCGGTTTTATATCCTTTTGCACCGGATTTTTCATTTGAGGCACGCATGTTTTTTATCGAACGTCTTGCCGTCCGTCCGCTCAAATCCCCGATTACCGACGGGATATTTAAAGAAAAAAACAATACGATAGCAACCGCGAGACAAACTCCCGCAACAATAAACAAAACCGTTGATATTACAGATAAATTATCAGCCATTGTCTTCGCCTCCGCTCCTCGCTTTTACGCTCGCCTGCTGCCATTTTGCCGCTTCGGCGTATTCGTTATCTATATTTTGCGAAAAAGCGTCTTTTTCATTTCGCATCTCGGTCTGCAAACGCTGAACCTCAGGAAGCGAAGATGTTAAACTCTGCGCTTTCATATAAACGGATTCAGACAGATTCTTTATATCGTTTTCATCATATCCGACACCCGCAAGATATTTTGCCTGATCGTTTATAAACAGATACGCAACATAATATAACGAGATTTTATCGAAATTCGCCTCTTGATCGTTTGCTTTCGATACTTCGTCCACAGCATTTTTCATTTCCGTGATTATACTTTCATAATCCGACTTCTGATGTTCTGACGTTTTGCTTTGATTCGTCATAAAACTGCATATCGAATAATAGCATTCGGCTATTGCTTTTTTCTCGTATTCGGTATCGTTTTCTACCGCTTTCTGGAATGAAGCCTTCGCGTAAACGGCGCGCGATTTAAAGTCTCCGGAAAATTCGGAAAAATAAAGTTTTCCCATATCATAATACATATCCGCGATTTTGGGATCAGTTATATCCAACTCCGAAGAATTGGCTTCTATAAGATTTCCGATTTTTTTAATATTTTCATCGCTTGCGTCGTCACTTGAATTTTTATAATAATCTATGACCTTATCATACGCGTCCACTCTGTCGGGATAAATATTTATAGCTTCGTAATAACTTTCAACGGCAGATCCGCTTATAAGTTTGTCGTAATCGCGATTGTTTATTGCTCGGGCGGACAGGTTTGAGATAAGTCCCGCCGCGGCAGTTATTATTGACAACGAAGCGAATGCAACAAAAGAAAACAGTTTTCTTTTTTGTTTTTTCTTATATCCGCGGGTTATTAAATCCGGATGTTCCAAATCGTACAAAAGATCCGCGGTGCTTTGATATCTGTTTTCCGCAGCAGGCTCTACGCACTTATCTACGATAGCCTCAATTCCCTCGGATAGTTCCGGATTCCATTGTCTTACGGACGCGTAAGCTTCGCCGGAACGCGGATCAATTCCCGTGAGCAGATGATGCATGGTCATACCCAACGCAAAGATATCGGATCGAGGATCGGTCTGCCCGCTGTACTGTTCGGGAGGAGCATATCCTTTTGTTCCCAAAACCGTAGTATCCGCAAGATTCTGTTCCTTATATTCCCTTGCGATACCGAAATCTATTATTTTTATATTACCCTCCGGTTTGAGCATAACGTTTGCGGGCTTCATATCTCTGTAAATAATCGGAGGCTTTTGCGAGTGAAGATAACCCAACGCGTCGCATAGCTGTTTTGCCCAAACGATAACCTTGTCCTCGGGAAGCGCGCCGTGTTCGTTTATAATCTTATCAAGCGACTCACCCTCAATATAATCCATTACAATATAAATGGTAATACCGTTATCGATTATATCAACTATTCTCGGCAAAGCAGGATGGTCAAGTCTTTTCATCATGTTGGCCTCGGCAAGCAGACTGTTTACAACAATCTCGTCATTCTTTCCGTTGCCTTTTTTTCTTATCTCCTTAACCGCCCATTGCTTATTCAGATGCTTATCCATAGCGAGATAAACTATTGACATTCCGCCGCGGCCGATTTCCTTTAAAATCTCGTACTTATCGTCAATCACCGTTCCGATTGCCGTCATCGTTTATCCCCCTCAGTTGTCTGTTTTTATCAAAACGACCGAAATATTATCGCGTTCGTTACGTTTTTTTACTTGATTTATAAGATAACGAACATTGCTGTGCATCGCTTCTTTATTAATAAGATTGACCGGTTTCAGAGATTCGAACATTTCCTGTTCCGTTATCTCATGTCTGAAACCGTCGGAACATATCATATACGCACCGGAATTTGTTTTGCCGACAAGAACCTGCGGATCGACAACAGGCGAAGCACCAACGCACTGAAGCAATAAATTTCTTCTTTTATCCGTTTTTGACTGTTCAAGAGTCATCGTCCCCCTGTCTATCTCCCTTGCAACAAACGTATGATCGGTCGTCAGCTGGGACATGGATGAACCAAGATAATAAACCCTCGTATCTCCGACATGAACGATCAAATATCTGTCGTTTATAAACAGAATTCCCGAAAAAGTTGTTCCGAGGCTCTCATTTCGAGACTTGCCATATTCGCCGATCTTGGAATTAAGAGTTTTCAGCATAAGATCCCACTTGCCGCCGATTACGTTCATATCCGCATTTACAAGCTGATACGGGAGATCTTCGTCAAACCAGTTATTGAATGCTCTGATAACCGTCGCGCTTGCGAGCTCGCCTTTTGCCAGTCCGCCCATACCGTCGCATACAACGGCCATGAGAACCTCGCCCTCGTCAAATTTTGCATATTTTATTAAGATACTGTCTTGATTTGTGTTTTTAGATATACCGATATCCGTATCTGCGATTGCGACAAAATGCATTTATATACACTCCCATAAAAATATCAAACAGCAAAAATAAACTCTTCGTTCGCCAGTTTAATCCTGTCATTGTTAAAAATTTCAATTTCATACTGAACGGGAATAGGCGCACCGTTTACGTACGTTCTGTTCTTCGAATTAAGATCTACAATAAAATATCTGTTTCCGCGGGTTACTATATCCGCATGACTTCTGCTGACCGCGTTATTATTTGAGACAAAATAATCGACATAACTTTTTTCTTTTCCTATTCTAAAAACAGGTTTATTAACGCTTATTGTTTCGTCTGTCAAAACACGGAGCAGCGACGGATAGTGAATCGGATTTTCAACAAGCAAAGCGGTTTCTTTTTCATCATCCATAACACCCGTAGCCTCGCCGGCTTTTTCACCAAGCAATCCGGTATCTTCATCGCCCTCATCCAATAAACCGGTGTCTTCTTCATCCGAAAGCAATCCGGTATCCTCATCATCTTCCGACTTCTTTGATTCGTAGTGTTCGTAATATTCTTTTCGTTTGTCTGTCATATAACCGCTGTATGAAACGTTTTGACTTTTTATCGCCTCAACAGCGGTGCGATCTTCTTTTCCGATATAGGCTTCTATAATTTTCGGATCGTATTTCTGAAGTGAATTTAGGAAAAATACAAACCTTGAAACATAATCGCGGTCCGCTTCCATCGCCGGCGTTACGGAATATGCATAGTTTAAAAAGAAGTTCATCATATCTGCACCTGTACGCACAACAGTCAACGGAAGATACAGGAACTGGAGTTCTTTTGTCGTTTCGTTTATATAAATTTTGTCAAGCGCAAATTCAAGTTTGTTTACAAAAAGATTTTTCTTTTTTATACGTTCCGATATATCCAAAAACTGTTCCGCTATAAGAAAAAACTCAAATTTTGAAATCGGTCTCTTCAATCTAAGTGACAGTGCGGAGGCGGCTGGTCCGGAATATTCAATTCTCCTCGCTCTTTTTTGTACGGGTTTTAAAATACCCCTTATATAATTATTTGTTAAAAAAGACAGTTCGGGAGTGTTAATAACATCTTCTTTTGACAGTTTAGCCGTAATAAGCAGGTGATTTTCCTTTATTTTAACTTTGTATTTTGTCATACATAACCCCCGCTAAAAATATAAGTCAGGCATTTTTAATCACAGTGCACAATATAATAATTGTTTCTGATTGGTTTGTCCTGTCACAGATATATACAAGCAAATTAACATCTATTTGGCAGTTATTTGTATAAATTATATACCATTAGGTTGTTTTTTGTCAATACTGTTTTAAAAAAGGGAATGAAATACAATTTTTCGGCACGAAATACACAATAATTGTTATATATTGGATTTTGAATCAACCTAATGTCAAATTTGTTACATTTATCTTTTAAATATTAATATAAATTCCTCATATTTTATACAAAAAAGTGCTGTAAAAAAAACAGCCTAAAAAAATCCGAGATTCGGTTAATCGCGAGTCTCGGATTTTCTTGCTTTGAAGTATTAAAAAAATGTTAAAAACTTATGACTAGATGTGTCTTTGATAATTAAATCCGCTTAACTTGATTCTGCCTCTTTTAACGCCCGAAACCGTTTTCGCCTCATAACCATGAGCATACCCGCCCTTCATAAACGTTAAGACTGCCGAACTTGACTACGAAGTCGATTTACGAAGCTTTGAACTTGACGAAGCGATATGAACGTCAAAGATTCTCGGATTCGGAGCAACGTAGGAAGCGCCGTTCATTTGAACAAGATATGTATTATCTCCTGTAACTCCGCAGTGACAATTTGATATTTTATATCTTACTTCAACGCCGTTCTTCATCGTCGAATGCGCGGCGACAACAGGCGTACCGCCCGTAATGTCAAAAACTATTGCGCTGTGATGCATTTTACTGTTTTTTTGTCTTATAAAATATAAGATCGCCTATACTTATATCTTTTACGGACGGATTACGAACGCTCGTACCGTCCAAAGACACAACATAATTATAAAGCTGTTGAGCTCTTATGAAAGAGCCGTTGCTCGAGGACGAATAGTGAGCTTTGTACCCCGATGAATTCCAGCTTGAATTCATATCGAGACCGCCCATGTAAATACACTGCGAAACAAAGTTCGCGCAGTCTCCGCCGTCCTTGAGGGCATAATACCCATTGCCCAAAAGAACGGAATTGTTATTTTTGTGGTAATGTTATATAACATACATTCTCATAATGTCAATATGATTTTCCAAAATTACGAACATAATGTAAAACAAATAACATTATGTTAACCGTCGACAGTAACAATTAGATTAAAAATTTCATTGACAAAATTCTTTATTACATGATAGTATATAATTACAATATTACAATAAACATATGCGAGGCTGTCATGAAACTTAAACATTTACTCTCATTTGCATTGACCTTCATCCTTATTCTGAATATGTCGGCAATACCGTCGTTTGCTTCCGACGGTGAAATGCCGTACGACATGTGCAATTTAAGCGGAAACTACAACCCGGATTCGAATATTCTCGACGTTAAGGTTTCGCTCAACCACGCAAAGGGAAAACGCTCCGCGCAGTTTAAAATCGGATTTTGGGCGAACGATCTCGATTATCTCGGCGCGACCGATCTTAATAAAAATTACGACGTAAAGGCAACGCTTATCGACGAAGAGGGCATGTTCGTCAGTATAAACTCGGACGTGCCGTTTACCGAGGATACGGTATATATCGCGACATTCAAGGTAAGTCCGAAAACAACCGAAAAATACGTGAATTTTTATACAAACGAAGCGTCGAGCGTCGTTGATTCGGTTCACTGTCCGTCACAGCAGATCAGTATTCCGCTGTTAAAAATAAACGGAGACCCGAAAATCGGATTCCGTACGGAGTACGATTTCTATACTAAAATTCTGTACGTAACCGCGTATTCCGAAAACATGACGGGCAGAAGCAAGCTTGATACGGTGATTGAATGGGAAACGGACAAGGCGGTACTGTACGACTGCGACTATTCTTCGGCGTTCGGCGACTGCGAAATCGCAGAGGATATGAATTCGATATCTCTGCATACGGATGTTTTCGTATTCTTCGACGACATGCAGCTTGTCGAATTTAAGCTTCAGATAAACGAGGGCGTATCGTCCGTCAAAATAAATATAAACAATGAAAGCACGGCGGACTCAACCGTTCCGCTGACGGGCGGGGCGACCGTCGATATTCCGCAGACACCACCTACATACCCGTCCCCCGTTTTTAGATATGAAAGCTCTTTTGACAAAGACACCGACGAACTGACATTAACCGTTTCTGCGGACAAAATCAAGCCGTTTAACTCTATATTTTTGGCACTTAATTTTTCAACACAGGACGTTTTGTTCATATACGCAAAGGAAGACAGTGCCGCCGATTATCATTTCAGCGCGTCGCATTCCGAAGATGAAGAAAACAGCGTCTTAAAACTGTTCGCACAGGCAAACACCGAGACCATGCCTCACCGAAGGAATTCTCTGGAGCTTGCAGTATTCAAATTAAAAGTAAGAACGGGAGTAAGGAGCGTTACGTTCTCCGTAAACAAAAACAGCAGCGCGGATTATTACGGAAAATACAAATTCGAACCGCAGACGTTCACAATCGACGTTCATCCCGAGCTTCCCGTATGCGAACACAAAAACACATATACGGTAGAAGGCGTACCGCCGGACTGCTATTCGGAGGGAAAAACCGAAGAAATAACGTGCAGAGACTGCGGATACGTATTAAAAGACAGCCGAATTTTGGATCCTCTGTTTCACAATTTCATCGACGGGTTCTGCGAATACTGCGGTCTGGACGAAAAACCGCTGCGTTACGATTCCGCTTTCAGCAGGTATATATCTTTTTCAGAATATGACGAATTCATACTTATAACGCTCAAACCGATGTCACCCGACGGAACGACCGCCTCTCTGTTTAAGAAAATGTTCAGCGACGAAGTCGAACTGCCGATAGACGACGATACCGCCGTTCCATGCGGTATGAGTTTTATTCACCGCAGACGCGGATACATAACGACGGTATGGGGCGACGTCAACTCGGACGGCAGAATAACTGCGGCGGACGCGAGAATCATATTAAGAATCGCCGCAAAGCTTGACCCCGAAGACGCTTTTATAATGACCGCGTGCGACTATAATCAAAACTATATTATAGAAGCGAGCGAAGCCCGCGCAACACTCAGATATGCGGCAAGGCTTTCTAATACGCTATATCAATACGGACAATAATAACACAGGACGGCTGACCCTCGGGTCAGCCGTTCGGCTTATATAAACTCCCCGAAACCGTGCGGTTTCGGGGAGGCGTATTAAGCCGGAGAAAAGTTTCTCAATCCGTTTTATTTAATATTCAAGCTCTGCGTCGAGTCTTGCGGCGAAGCGGAGTATCGATCTCGATTCCTTTGCGGACACGAAGCCGTCTTTATTCAGATCGCCGGCGAGAACCGATATTTCGTCGGGCTCGGTAAGCTTTGCGGATATTCTCAGCGCATTTCTTGCGTCTGAAGCCGTGATTTTGCCGTTTGAATCAAGGTCGCCGAAAAGAACGACGAGATATTTTCTTGCGGCGCAGTCAAAGAGCATACCGTTGCGAATATAATCGGCTTCATCGCATTTCGGATCGACATATCTGTCAAATGCGGGCGTCAGCTCGCCGACGGTCATCTGTAAATTCAACGGCGAAACATATATAAGGGACGAGGCGCTGTCGATCGAAACAAAGTCAAACCCCGGGCTGACCGCGAGCTCGTCGTCGGGGGCGTCCGGATTTCTGTTCGTAATGCGAAGAAGCGCGCCGTCGGAATTAAAATACGCATAATAAGTATCGCTGATCTCGGGATAAATTCCGCCCTCGGTCGGATAGTGAAGGATAACGAAATAATAAACCGTTCCGTCATCCGTTTTCTTACTCGTAGAAATATCCGGCACGAGAGTCGGGTCATATTTATCATTTTTAAAAACATATAAACCGCCGGAGGAGTCATAACAATCCTTAAGCTTTTCAAAATCGGGATTGTCAATACCGAACGATTCGGACAGAGCTTCTTTGAGAATATCGGCGCCTGCGGAAACCGTCAGGGTGAGTTCGCCGTAGTTTGCGTAAATTCCGGAATTGACAGGGTCATTAGAATAAAAATATTTCGCGTTCAGCGCCGCCGCGGCAATATCGGCGTAATCATCGCCCGGATTCGACGAATCAAAACTGACAAGTCCGGACGCCACGGCGGATGAGAGAATCTCCGTCTTTTTAAAATAATCGTCGTACCACTCCGCACCCGATATTATATTGGATTCAAACGCGCCGAAAACAAGCGAAAAGTCTCTCGTTCTGTCTGATATCAGCTGAGTTTCGCTGACCTGCTCCGTATAATATTTAACTACGCACCTGAACGCACGCCCCTGTTTGGTATAAAGATATCCCACGTCGCTGCCGATTCCGGAAATAAAGCTGTTGGTAAAAGAATCGGCCTCGTACGTCTCTTTGTTTCCGTTCTTGTGTGTAAGAGTGATAAAAAGCCCTCCGTTATCATCAATTGAAACAGACTCATACGGACACGGCTCAATAACGACATCAACCGTACACGAAACATCGTTTATTGTCAAAACAAATTCGTGCGCTCCCGCTCCCCATACGTTTAAATGAGACTGGTCGGACTCGATAACGGGATAAACGCCGAGCTCGTACTGCACGGACGAGAGCAAGCAGGTCGACTGAGTTCCGTCGGAGTATTCAAACATCAGAAGGGGGTCAACGTCATACAGACTGTAATACTGATATGCCTGAGACATTGAATTCGTTTCCCCGTCGTAATCCGCAGATTCCGTACTGTCGAAATTTTCGATAAAAACGCCGTTCGAAAGAACCGAAACCGAAACAATCGTAACGTCGTAATTCGCAGACGACAAAACGGAAAGCGACGAAATGATAATCACAAAGCTTAAAAAGAATGAAAATACTTTTTTCATAAGAAACATGCCTCCTTTTCTTCATAATACAGAAAAATACAGATTCCGGCAACTGCCGAACGGCTAAATATATTGAAAAAAATTCAAATATAAATTATAATAATAAAAAACAGTTTCGGAGGTCTTTTTATGCCTTATATTGAATTAAAAACAACAGCGAAAGTATCGGACAGCCAGGCTGATTCGATAAAAAAAGCGTTCGGAAAAGCTATCGAATGTTTCCCCGGCAAGACGGAGAGATGGCTCATGGTCTCGATTGAGGGAGACAGGAAAATGTGGTTCGCGGGCGATAACGGCTCGGATTCGGCTATGATTGACGTAAGTCTGCTCGGAAACGTCGACGCGTCGGCAAGCGAGAAAATGACTGAAAAGCTCTGCCGTATCATAGAGGAGGAGCTTGGCGTTTCGCAGGACAGAACGTACGTAAAATATTCGGGATACGCAAACTGGGGCTATGCCGGCTCGAACTTCTGATCAATTATGAAAAATATAAATAAAAAAGCAGCAGCAGCGGCGGCCGTAACCGCTTCGCTCACGGGCGCGGCGGCGGTTATGAAGAAAAGGCATATCTGCCCCGTGTGCGAGGTTAAAAGGCTCGCGCACAAGCTGACGCTTTCGCAAAAGGCGGAGCAGGGATATAATAATTCGGCTGCATTGACTCCCCCTATGGGCTGGTCGAGCTGGAATCTGTTTGCCTCGAAGATAAACGAGGATTTGATAAAAGAGATCGCCGACGCTATGAAGGACTCGGGGCTTCTCGGCGCGGGATACAAATACGTAAATATCGACGACTGCTGGCAGAGCTCGGAAAGAGACGAAAACGGAAGACTTCAGTGCGACAAGGCGACGTTCCCCTCGGGCATTAAATTGCTTTGCGAATACGTGAATTCAAAGGGATTAAAGCTCGGTCTGTACTCGTCAAACGGTGTCAGAACCTGCGAGGATTACCCCGGAAGCCTTACGCACGAGAGAGAGGATGCGGACTCGCTCGCCGAGTGGGGAATCGAGTATTTCAAATACGATTTCTGTCACAACATCCCCCTGTCCGAAAAGGCTCCCGACGTTGCGTTCGTCGAATTCTCACGTCCCGGTCAGACTGCGTTCGCGAAATTTTCACCGAAAGACTGCACGCTCAAAGGCGGCGCACGCATAGTCAGAATGAGCGACTGCGACAGGGATAATTACGAATACATAACCTCGCTGTCGTCGCACAACGGCTCGTTTTTCGTCGAGCTTGAATGTGAAAACGACATTGACGCTGTTATGTCACTGACCGTCAGAAAATCGAAAAATTCCGACAGATTCTTAATTGCAAAACCGAACGGCGAAGAGCTTTGGTTCTGTTTTGACAAAAACCTCGCAGGCAACAGGGTAAAACGGGTTCAGCGCGACATTAAGCTGAAAAAGGGCGTTAATATAATTGAATTCTACAATCCCGTAGGCTCGGCGGCGGACTCGGCTTCAATGCAGTACGCACTGATGGGCAGAGAATTAAAACGCGCGGCTCAAGAGTACGCGAAAAAGAATTCAACAGAAGTAAAACCGATTGTATTTTCTATATGCGAATGGGGTAAAAATTCGCCGTGGAAATGGGCGCGTTCGGCGGGCAATCTGTGGCGCACAACGCCCGACATCAAGCCGTTCTGGCCGTGGATAGTATTAATTTACGAGCGGACGGTCGGATTGTGGAAATATTCGTCAATCGGAGGATGGAACGACCCCGACATGCTCGAAGTCGGCAACGGAAACCTCACGGACGAGGAAAACAGAGCGCATTTTTCGCTGTGGTGCATGATGTGCGCCCCGCTGATACTCGGCAACGACGTTAGGAAATTCATAAAACCCGACGGAACCGTCGACACGGACAATAAGGTTTATAAAATTCTGACGAATAAAAAGATGATTTCGATAAATCAGGACATTCTCGGAGTTCAGTGCAGAAGAATTAAAACGGGACTCGTCGACATACTCGTAAAACCGCTCGATAATTCGAAAACCGCCGTGTGCGTGTTCAATAAATCCGGCGCGGAGAAAACCGCCGAAATCGACCTTAACAAAACAGCGGAGCTTTCTTTTATTAATCTTGCGAAAAAGGACGAATACAGCGTAACGGACGTGTGGGACGACGCGGAGTTTACGTCGGGACGGACGATAAACGCAAGGGTTCCCGCGCACGGAGTTAAGGTTTATATCATAGAATAAAAATGTCGTGACGGGGATGTCAAAAACGCCCGGACCGCGGGATGAGACATCCCGGATGAACAGTGCCGGTTGGTTCGTTAATCAATAAAATCAAGCCTTCGCTTCATATCGAAACGGAGGCTTGCTTTGTATTTTCATTCTTTTATTTTGTCAAATTGAAATGATAAACAAATAAAAACAATCGAAAAAAATCGGGGTCGAGACGTATTTCTGCCCGCTGATCACCGACTGCTGATCACTGTAAACAATAATTTACATTCGTAAAGTATTGTTTACCACTTGTTTTCTACGTACTCGCAGAACGCGTACATATCCTTAACCTCGACCTTTTCGCCGTTATCGAGTACCGCAGTGCCCGACCACATACCGTGAACCTGGTGCGAGTGCATTCGAAGCGCGTTCAGCACGTTCGTGTCGCAGTGGTGGTCATAAAACGGCTTCATCACAAAATCGAAGCGTCCGTCCTTTGAAACAAAGTGCCAGTCGTTCATGTACTTATCGTCCTTGGGGAAAACCTCAACGTCGACGGCGTCGAATTTATGCGCCTTGCCGTCGTAGAAAATGCACGTCTCGGTGGCGTTGCTCTCGTCGCCTATGCCCCACGTGATTTCGAAGCCGAAAGTGTGCTTTTTGCCCTCGGAATCGGTAATATACGTACTGCCGTTGCCCCAGTACCAGACGAGCTGATACGGAGTGTTTACTCTGCCCCAGTCAAGACAGCAGAACGTGTTTTCCTTAGAAAATTCGATAACCCTATTGCCGAATCTGTATGTACCCGAGCAGGGCATGCAGTTTTGCTTCGTCGTCATAAAATAATTCGTCGGATGATCCTTAAACGGAAGAACCGTCGTTATATTTTCGAGTCCCTCGGGGATATCCATTTCGAAATTACACTCGTATTTACCGTCGGCTGATTTATAGTAAAGAGTTCTGCGCTCCTCTCCCGTATCGAATTCGAATTCCGCCTTGCCCAGTCCCGTTACTGTATATTTAACGCGGTTCGGAACGTCGCCTTTGGGGGGAAGAACATACTTGTCCTTACCGCCGAGATAAAGCACGGTCGAGTCCGCAATCTTGCCCGCAGCGAGCTTCTTTTTGGGATTCGGATGTCTTAAATCGACAAGAACAGCCGAGACGTAACCGCCGATCGAGATGTTCGCAAAGCTTAACTGAACCATGTATCTGCCGTTTGAAATCTGGTAAAAATCCCACTCCTTGCGGTGCATGGGCGGGGTCGATTTCGTACGGTCGTAATCGAAAACGTTGTGTCTCGCCCAGCCGGAAGACAGCAAAACGCCGTCCGAAGACAGAAGCGGAGTCGGCTCTGTGTACTCTTTCTGAACGGAATCGATTTCACCGTTGAGCCAGCTTAAGTATGTTCGTTTTGTTTCACTCATTATTCGTTCCTCCAAAAAAAGAATCATTTATTTTATTAATCAAATTAGAAAGATTATCGATTTTATATTTTAAATAAAATTTGAATCAGGACGCAGGGGAAGACATTGTCCTCCCCTGCAAAAAGAACAATTACACTTTAAAATAACAAATTATTGCTTTATTCCCTTGTATTCTTTATTTATTTTTTCGTACCCCTCGATATTGCCCACGTCGTAGCGTTTGCCGGGCATTTCCATCGCGTATACGTCCGATTTTCTGCACAGCCACGCGACATAGCTTCCGGGCGCGTCGACTCCGCAGCCGTCGGCTATACCGTCCTTTATCTTCATAACGTCGTCCTTTTTATAAAAATAGAACGGCGGACAGCACCAGTTTGATTCAGGCTCTGCGGGCTTTTCCTCCATGCCGGTTATTCTGTCGGAATCCGACAGAGTGAGGACTCCGCACTTTTTAAGCCTGTTAACGTCCGGCTCGAAATAGCGCATAACGCACGAGGCGTTTTTCTCCTTCGCGTAGGCTATGAATTTACAAAGGCTGAAATCGAGTACGTTATCCCCCGCGATAACGAGGCAGTCCGTATAGACTCCGCATTTATCGACGGCGAGAACGATATCGTTTACCGCGCCCAGACGCGTTTCGTTGCTCAGCGTGCCGTCGTCAACGACTTTAATATTGTACTTGCTTTTTTCTGCCCACGAATTAAAATGCTCTATAAATTTATGATTCGAAACGACTATGTATTCGTCGACCTCACCCGACGAATCCATGTCCGATATAAGCCAATCAAGAATCGGTTTTCCCCCGACCGGGAGAAGCGGTTTCGGGAAATTTTCGGTAAGCGGGTAAAGCCTCGTCGCGTAGCCCGCCGCAAGAATTATACACTTCATCTGCCGACACCGTCCGAACTCTTGCAAAAATATACTCCGAAAGCGTCGGACAGCGCGGGAAATTCCTTTAAATACTCGCGCGTGATCTTCTCTGTTATACTCTCCTTGAATTCGGGGTCGATAAGAGCCACACAGCAGCCCTTGAAGCCCGCGCCCGAAAAACGTCCGCCGTAAATTCCGTCGGTATTAAGCATTATATCGTATAATTTTTTAAGCTCGGGAGAGCCTGTCTCATACGAATATATCGAGCTGTGACCGCTCTCGAACGACAGCTTGCCGAAGGAAGCGATGTCGCCGTTTCGCCATGCGGATATTCCCTTTTCAACGCGCTCCTGCTCCGAATACCAGTGCTCGGCGCGCTTTCTCCAGTTGTCGGGGAGCTTATTTTTATACTCGTTAAACACCTCGACAGGGATCTGACGAAGCCGTTTATCTGCAAAGTTGCCGTACGGCATGCCCGAAAACGCGAGCAGTGCGTACGCCGCGCTCTGTATCTCGTCGACTCTCATGTTATAAGCGGAGCCTACGAGCGTGCGCGGTACGCCGGAGAAGAAAACGGCTATCTCATACGGCTTCATGCCCGCGCCGGGGGCTATCGTCTCATGCGTGCCGTCGAGCGTGTCGACAAACAGCAGGCAGTCCTTTTTCGCATAAACCTCGCAGGACTGATCCATACGTCCGCACTTAACGCCGACGTACTCGTTCTCGGCTTTGAGCGCGGTATCGATAAGCTCCTCGCTCGTCAGAATGATTCCGTTCGCCTTTATTAAAGCGGAAATAAACGCTATCGTAACGGCGGCGGAGGACGAGAGTCCGCCTATCGGCATGGTTCCCTCGATGTAAGCGTCGATTCCGTTCTCAACGGTTCTCGTTCTCGACAGGACGTGAACCGCACCCCTTAAATAATCCGCCCAGTCGCCCTGCTTATGCTCGGGGATTTTATCGGCAGAGAAATGAACCTCACCGTTGAAGTTAGCCGAACGGAGCGTGAATCTGCCGTCGGGAACAATGTTATAGTTTACTGTAATGCCCTTGTCGAGCGCGAAGCCCGTTATCTTGCCGAACTGAATATCCGAATGTGCGCCTATCGGGGCGACTCGGTACGGACAGAAGGATTTGAACTGATACTCTTTCATAGCGTTACCTCTTTTTATTCAAAGTTTTCAAGCTTTGCCGCGACTCTTAAAATCATACGCGCGTCCTTTGCCGTAACCTTCGCGTCGAAATCGACGTCCGAAGCAATATCGCGCAGTCTCTCGCTCTCCTCGAGCTTCGACGCGGTTCTCAATGCTGTTCTCGCGTCCGCGGCGGTAACCGAACCGTTAAAATCCGCGTCGCCTCTGACCGCAATATCGAGATACTGTCCCTTTTCCTCAAGGGCAAGCTTCATACCCGTTGCAAGGACGGTTTCCCCATCGGTAATTTTCTTGCCGTCCGAAGTCTGAAGCGACTTTGCCTTTATTAATTTAAACATATCGGAAATATCCGAAAGCGTCTTGCCTGCATCGACAATAACATAGCCGTTCGCATAATCGCAAAGGAGCTTTGCGTTCGCGCCGTTTATAACGTCGAACCTGGCTTCGCCCACGCCGACATAGTAAAATCCGTTCTCGATTGCGTAATCCTTTGCGGGCGAACCCGAAACGCATATAAATTTAACGCCGTCGTTCCTGACTAAATTACCGTTCGAATCCTTTATATATCCGTACGAATACCCGCCCAGAGCATATTTGCCCGCGGGAAGCTCTATCGTCTTATATTCCTTACAGTCAAGGAATGCGTAAGCGCCTATACCCTCGAGTGCGAGCGCGTTGTTATATATAACGTTTTCAAGACCCGAACAGCCCTCGAACGCTCTTTCCTTAACGGCGTAAACGGCCGGAGTCAGTGTAAATTCCTTAATATTCTTACATCCCGAGAACGCGCCCTCGAGAATAAGCTCCATGGTGTCGGGAAGCGTTATCGACTTTGCAAGGCAGTCCTTAAACGCGTATTTGTTTATCTGTGCGACTGTGTAGCCCTCGCGCACGCAGTCTCTTATAACAACGTCCTTATTCTCGGTCGAAGACACGTACGAAGTTACTGCCGTGTAGCCCTTTTTCTCGCCGAAATCGTAGGAGACGTAATTTACGCCGTCGACCGTATCGTAGTGTTCCCAGCTGCCTAAGTATGAGACGAATTTCAATCCGTCGGTTTTCTGTTCAATCGAATTCGTCGTAAATTCAGAAACGGAAACACAGTCCCATATATTTTTATAAGTTATGTTCTCATCCTCGGATTTTACGATGACTGAAACAATGCTTCTGTAATCGAGCTTCTTTTCCCCGGCGGAATTTACTCTCAATATAACCTTTGTCATTCCGTCGGAATCGGTCGAAATTTCACACGTTCCGCTCTCGTCGACGGCGGAGGCTCTGACGACCTTAATTTCGGGCTTGAACGTAAGCTCCGCATAATAATCGTTTGCGAATCCCGCGCCGACAGCGTAGAAAAGATACTCCTCTTTAAGACTCTCGCCGTCGCCGTATCTGTTGAATGTAGCGTCGAAGCCTCTGAACCAGCCCTCGCCGTACTTTTCGGGAGTGTACGAAGTCGTGAGAGTCTGCACGGCAACGTTCGCACGCCTGCCGTTTATTATCGAGGTATCGACTATGAACGAGGATGAGAGATCGTCGTAAACGCTCACGCCGTTACTCAATGTCAGAGGTATGTACGCAACGTAAGAATCGACGTATTTTTCACTCGTCATGGCGGTGATTATTACCGAATTTGACTCGGAATCTATTACTACGTTCGAATTTACTTTATCGTTTGAGAACATGACGGCTTCCTCGCCGAGGGTGAATTTGCTCTTATCGGCGGAAACGCTTACTATCATTGACTTTACGTTGCCGAGGTTAAGCTCGACGGCGGCATATGCGTTATTATTAAAATCGGAATAAACGTAGAATCCGACATTTGCCGATACGACTTTTTCGGGCTCGACGGGCTTGTCGGGACTGCTCGACGGCTCTGTCGGCAGAACGCTTGCGGGTTCGGTCACAGAGGCGGTCGTGCTTGCATTTTCGCTTACGCTGTCGGACGATACGCGTTCGGTTTCGCCGTTTGAGCGTTTATAGTCGTCGGGATCGAATTCATTTGCGTCGACGATTTTAAGCACGCACTTATCGGATGCGGAATCGGCGGTGTAATTATCGAGTTTAAACGTATCGCCGAGCTTACCCGAAAATGCGGAATCCGTCTTAAACGCGATTCGTCCCGCGTAAACGAGTTCGTTCGAATTATATCCGTTTTCAAGACTTAAAGTCAGAACGGCGGACGAATCCGTGTGAGAGCTTTTACCGCTGACCGGGGGCATAATCGAGCCGAAACAGCCCGAAACCCTTACGTTTTCCCCGGCGGAAACCGATATTTCGGCTTCGGAAACGGACTTGCCCGTGCATAAATACACGTCGGCGTATTTTGCACCGGTCGACCCGTTTTCGCTGACGGAAAGGAATACCTCGGCGGTTTCGGCGGCGAATCCCACGACAGCAATGGAGACAGCCAGCGCGATAACCGACATAACCGCGGTGATTTTAATTATAAGGCGTTTTTTCATGTGCAAATTTTCCTCCGAATATATATTTTACATACGATTTTTATTCTTTATAATGACAGGCACCGACCGCTGACCGCTGAAAACAATAATTTCCTGTTCGTAAATTATTGCTTCACCTCTCCGTAAAACACGTCCGTCTTTTCCCCGTCCGCGCTCTCAATCGTAAGCGAGCCGGAGCGGTTTATCTTAACCGCCGTATATTTTTTCCCGTTATATTCAACCGTCCGTCCGACGGTGTATGAATACTTATTCAGCAGTCCGACAAAATTATCAGTCTCTTCGTTATCCTCGGACGTAAGCTTCTTATTAAAAACAAGCTCGTCGAGAATATTTATAACGGACGAAACGAGTGAAATATTGTCCCTGCCGAACGATTTTAAGCTAAGCGAACCCGCCTTGTTATTTATATCGTCGGGGAAATCGGACGTGTCGGTGTTTATTCCTATGCCGACAACGGCGGTAATGTCACAGCCCGAAACGAGCGTTTCGACGAGGATTCCGCATATTTTTCTGCCGTTTAAATAAATGTCGTTCGGCCACTTTATAAGCGCGCACAGTCCCGTGATATTTTCAATCGCCTGTCTGACGGCAAGCCCCGCGGAGAGAGTTAAAAAAGACAGATATTTTTCATCCGAAGTGAATTTATACGGAACGGAAAAATAAATTCCGCCGCGGGAATAAAAGCTCCTGCCGAGCCGTCCCCTGCCCGCGGTCTGACAGTCGGAAACAACAACGGGCATGGAATCCGAAACGTTGTTTTTAAGATAAAGATTCGTCGAGTCTATAACGTCGAAATACTCGAATTTACGCTTTTTGCACAGTGTTTCGAGCCTTTTTTCGTTTTCTGTTATCCTCATATTCCGACCCTGCCCGAGCAGATATCGTATATGACCTCGGCAAACATCTTCGCGCTTAAAATAAGGTCGTCGATATATGAAAATTCGTCCGCGCCGTGCATACGGTTGTCGACTCCGGGCATGGCGCACCCGAACGCGACTCCGCCGTCAATACCGTGGACGTACGTTCCGCCCCCGATTGCGAGGCACTCTCCCTTTTTACCCGTGCAGTCCTCGTAAACGTTCAGAAGCTCCTTTACAAACGGCGAATCCGCCGGCGTATGGTGAACCTCGGAGAGTCTCGCTTTCTTTATTTCAATTGAATTATATTTAAATTTATCGGTGATAATATTCTTGATTCTCTCCCCGTCTCCGATCGTCGGGAAACGGATATCGAGCGTACCCGAGAAAGTATTGTTCTCTATTTTCAGAGTGCCGAAGCTGCACGTAAGAGAGCCGAATTCTTTATCGTCGGACTTAATCCCCGCACTGTTTCCGTCGGTCTCGCCGTGGGGGAACATATCGTTTAACACTCTTAATTTATTAAAGGAATCGCTGTCAATATCAAACGAAGTTAAAAGCGAAATCAGAGCCGTCTGTGCGTTTATACCCGTTTCGGGCTGTGCGGCGTGAGCGTTTTTGCCGACGGATATAAATTCGACGTCCCCGCCGTCTGTTTTCGAACACGTAATTTCGGCGTTCGTTTTCTTAGAATAAATCAGAGCCGATTCTAAGCATTTATTAAAATCAATACCGTGAACGACAGCCGAAGCGATTCTCGGAACGACGTTAGACGTAACGCCCCCGAAAAACGAAACTACACGTTTTTCTGTACTTTTATCGCTCAACTGCGCGAAAAACTCGGGGACGAACCTGCCCTTTTCCGTATTTATAAGCGGATAATCCGCGTCGGGCGAAAAAACCGCGGGAGGCGGAGAATTCTTCTTAAAATAATAGGCTATGTCCTCGCTCCCCGTCTCCTCCGCACTGCCTAAGATAAGGCGCGCGTTGTATTTTAAATCGGGATAAAGCGTTTTGACCGCGTGAAACGCGTACACGGCTGCGACGGCGGGACCCTTATCGTCCGCGACTCCCCTGCCGATTATCTTGTCATCTTTTACAGTTACGTCAAACGGCGGACAGCTCCAGCCGTCGAGCGCCTCGACAACGTCTAAGTGAGCGAGAACGCCGAGCTTAGTCTCGTTACTGTTAAGAGAGGCTGTTATGACGTAATTATCGTAATTTTCATTATAAAGGTTTAATTTATCGAGTATCGCCGTACCCTCATTTAACGCCTCGGCGCATTTTTCGCCGAACGGACAGCCGTCCTTTTCCTTACTTCTGACGCTCGCGATTCTTACGAGAGCGCGTATGTCGTTTATGATATCGTCCCTTTTCGAGTCGATAAATTCGCTTATCCTTTTATTCATATCAATACTTAATCTTAACTACGGCTTTTCTTACCTTTACGCCGTTTTTTGCGTCGGGGGCAACGCACGGTCTGTGCGCTTCATTCGGATATATAACGGCAAAATCGCCCTCTTTGTAAACGAAAGAAACATCCGCGTCCGTATTCTTTAAAAACGCGATGTCGCTTTTCTCGTATTCGTCTGTTATGATATCCATTTTGAGAGTATCGTTTTCGTTTACAATGTCGATTCTCTCCTCGCCGCCGATAACGCACTGAATGTCGATCATCCTCGCGTGAGCTTCGTATTTGCACTCGTCAACCGGCTTGTTCGTATATGTATTGATATTGACTCTTACAAGTCCCGGCACAGGCTCATAGCTTCCGTCCTCAACGTTTTTTGCGTTCTCTAAAAATTCGAACGCCTCCTTGAACCCTTCGTAAGCGGAGTAATACCTGTCCGCATTTTTCAAATTATCGATTATCATTATTAAAACACTCCCGTTAATTTTTTTCGCTTTTTAACGTAACAGAGACTATCTCGGGCGAATTGTTTATTCTGAACGGGAACATACTCTGCCCTATCCCACGGCTTACAACCATTTGAGTCTTATCGGAAGTATAGATACCCTCCGTATATTCGGGGAAAAGACCCTGCCCGGGGGCTATGACTCCGCCGATAAACGGGAGAATAAACTGTCCGCCGTGCGCGTGTCCCGTGAACGCAAGCTGAACGCCCGAAGCGCATATTTCATCAAAATACTCGGGACGGTGAAACAGCATTATGTTGTACATATCGTCCCTTACAAGCCCCGTCATGGTTCGCTCTATAAACGCGCGGCGTTTGTCCATACCTCCGAAAAGCTCGGGGTCGATAATTCCTATAAGATTTATTTTTCCGCCGTCTTTTTCCAGGAAAACCGACTCGTTTTCAAGCTCCCTGACGCCGTACCTTTTAAACGCTTCCCTCATTTTTCCGTACTGCTCATCCTCCCATGCCTCATGGTTTCCGCTGACGAAATAAACGTCGGAAATCCCGGTAAGGCGCGATATGATTTCAATCGAATTTTCGCATGAGGGCGGATATGAAGAAACGATATCTCCCGTTATAAAAATAACGTCGGGATCGCAGGATTTTACGCTTTCAAAAAAATCCTCTTTAAACTTTTTATAATCGACGTTATGAATATCCGACAGCTGAACGATATTGTACGAATCAAATTGACCGGGAATATCGGGCGAGGAGACGGTAAATTTATCAATATCGAGCGTTATGTTGCTTTCATATATAAGCGCACCCGAAACGACCGCAAGAGCCAGAACGGCGCAGACAACGGCGGTAATTTTCTTTTTCTTCACACGACCGCCTCCGACAATTTTTCACATTAAAAATCTTAACATCCGTAATAAAAAAAGTCAAGTAATACAAATAAAATCGGCGGTTTTACTTTAATTGTTTGTTGAAAAACGCGTAAATGCATAATATAATTAACATCTGAAGAATCTGAAATGGACAAATACAGAGTTATCGAAGTTAAACAGAGCGTTTTTGAGGACAATAACAATGACGCCGAAATTCTCAGGAATTCGCTTAAAGAAAAGGGAACTAATGCGTATCGTGCGGTCAGTGCGGAGAATACAGCCCCGCGGGCGCGCTCAAGCTCGGACACATGACAATAGGCAGAAACAGACGCGAATTTATCGCCCTTAACAAGGACGACATAAGTCTCGGCTCGTATGACACGGCAGGCAGACAGTACGCCGGCGGCGAGGAAAAATCCGCAAATCCGTTTATGGATACGCACGGTACGCTCACCGAGGAGCATGTAAAAATCGAGACTGCGAGATGCTCGGGATGCGGTGTCACAGCCGCGGCTCAAAACCGCTGTATCGGCTGCGAAATATGCACGAAGAAATGTAAATTCGACGCGATTTTGCTTCACAGGAACATGTCCGAGGCGAGCAAAATGACCGTCGCGGAGGATAAATTCAAATATATTCTCCCCTACGCGGCAAAACACGCGGTCAAAATCGTTAAGAAAAACATTTCAAAAAAAAACAAATAATATATAATTGTATGCATTGCACTTCAATGCATATATAACAAACCCCTTCGGATTGCCGGTATTGACAAATCGGGGATTTTTAAGTACAGTATAAATACAAGGAGTTACCGGATAAACGGTCTGCCCCCTGACTGTTATTTCAAATAACCGCCATAGTCAGCAATATGGACGGTTATTTTTTTATTATCATGTAGATCGTTATTACCAAAAGTAATAAAACAACTAAGAATAAAGTAGCATCTGCCATAATATCACCCTCCCTTCCTTTAAAGAAAAGAGAGCAAATTCCCTATTTTCCAAAATAAAAAAGTCAAACCGCCTACTGTGTGTTTTACGCATAATCGAGCCAAGGTCATAGTGGTTATGCCGTCCTGTTTCCGCTTCGCCTGCGTTAAAGGAACTTGAAAGTCGCCGGACTTCCTGCGTCCCTTTGCCTTGCCGAAACAAAAATATGATCGACATAAACTGCTCCGCACAAAAAAACAAGGCACATTAAATCTAAAAACTTAATTTTATATTACAAAAAATACACGACCCGCATTTTTGCGAGCCGTGAGTTTTTATTTTCATTCACACGCTGAACAGCAGTTTGCTGTAATTCGGATACGGCAAGTACTCGCTCGCCATATCTGTTTCGATTTCGTCGGCAACGGCGCGCAGCTCCTGCATTGCGGGGAGAACCTGCGTTTTAAAGTAATTCGCTTTCTCCTCGTAGTCCTCGATATCGTGAGCGCCTATTACAACGTCGTTGAGCGACTCGATTCGTCTGTACGCGCAGTTTGTCAGCATCGTAAGCTTCTGCGCGGTGCGCACGCACGCATCGTCGGAGATGTCGATGCCGATGCTCTTTTTGAGCTTCGCGGTTTCGGAAAGCGACTTTATGTAATCAAACGCGCTCGGCAGGATATCCTTCTTCGCCATGTCTATCATTGTAAGCGCCTCAATATTCAGAACCTTGCAGTAATTTTCGAGCATGATCTCGCGTCTTGCCTCAAGCTCGACACGAGTAAAAATCTTATGCCTCGAGAAAAGCTCGACGTTCTTTTCGTCGGTAAGGTGAGGAATCGCGTCGGCTGACGTTCTGTAATTGAGAAGTCCGCGTCTTTCGGCTTCCTCAAGCCATGCGTTGTCGTAGCCGTTGCCGTTGAATATAATACGCTTATGCTCCTTAAACGTACGGCGGATAAGCTCGTCGACGGCTGAATTCATATCCTCTTTGCCGTTTAATTCGTCGGAGAAATTTGAAAGCGATTCTGCGGCGATTGTGTTTATGACAATATTCGTATCGGCAATCGAGACGGACGAGCCGGGCATACGGAATTCGAATTTATTACCCGTAAACGCAAACGGCGAGGTGCGGTTTCTGTCCGTCGTATCACGCATAAAGCTCGGGAGCGTATCGACTCCCGTCTCCATTGCGACCCGGTTTCTTTTTTCAAAACTGCTGTCGTCGTCAATAACGGCGTTAATGACCTCCTCGATATCGTCGCCGACAAATGCGGAGATGACAGCGGGCGGAGCCTCGTTCGCGCCGAGACGGTGGTCGTTTCCGGGATTGGAAACGGATATTCTCAATAAATCCTGATAGTCGTCGACTGCCTTCAAAACGGCGGCGAGGAACAGCAGAAACTGCTTGTTTTCCTTGGGATTCTTGCCGGGCTTCAAGAGATTTTCGCCCTCATCCGTTGCAAGCGACCAGTTGTTGTGCTTACCGCTTCCGTTAACGCCGGCAAACGGTTTCTCATGAAGCAGGCATGCAAGAGAGTGCCTGTCCGCGACTTTTTTCATAATCTCCATGGTAAGCTGGTTCTGATCCGTCGCAATATTCGTAACCGTGAACACGGGAGCCAGCTCGTGCTGTGCCGGCGCAACCTCGTTATGCTCGGTCTTGGCAAGCACGCCGACCTTCCACAGCTCGCGGTTTAAATCCTTCATAAACGACATGACTCTCGGTCTGATTGCGCCGAAGTAATGGTCGTCAAGCTCCTGACCCTTGGGAGGCTTCGCGCCGAAAAGCGTTCTGCCCGTCAGAATAAGGTCGGGACGTTTATTGTAAAGCTCCTTATCGACAAGGAAATATTCCTGCTCGGCTCCGACGGTCGAAATTACGCGGTTTACGTCGGTTCTGCCGATTATATGAAGAAGTCTCAACGCCTGTTTGTTAAGCTCCTCGACAGAGCGGAGCAGGGGTGTTTTTTTGTCTAAAACCTCGCCCGTATACGAACAGAAAACAGTCGGAATACAGAGAGAATCGTCCTTTATGAATGCGTATGAAGTCGGATCCCACGCGGTGTATCCCCTCGCCTCGAACGTAGCGCGGATACCTCCCGAGGGAAAGCTCGACGCGTCGGGCTCTCCCTTTATAAGCTCCTTGCCGGAGAACTCCATGATAATCTTGCCGTTCTCCTGCGGGGAGATGAAGCTGTCATGCTTCTCGGCGGTAATGCCTGTGTTCGGCTGAAACCAATGCGTATAGTGCGTAGCTCCCTTTTCGATCGCCCAGTCCTTCATGGCGGTCGCAACGGCGTTTGCTACGTTGATGTCAAGCTCTCTGCCCTCGCCGATTGTCTTTTTCAGCGAACGGTAGATGTCCTTGGGCAGTCTCGCGTGCATGGTCTCGTCATTGAAAACAAGACTGCCGAATAACTCGGGAATATTCTCGGGCATAAATACAACTCCTTAACGGAATAATTTTTCGCGGTTAACGCGTTAAATTATTCGGTGAATAGTGAATAGGTTAAATGCAAAAATTCTAACGGATTTGTCATTATAAAACACAGACAAAATTATTGTTCAAAAACCTCGTCCAAAGCTTTCTGCATGCTGTCCGGCGCAATAATCTGTTGCAGGTGTTGACAAATTGTTTATACACATATATAATATAAATACAGGGAGCTATCGGATAGACGGTTTACCCTAAAATGAAGTTATAAAAAGATAACCGCGCATTTTGAGGTTGGGCGGTTATTTTTTTTCTTTACAACAAATTGTGACTATGATTATCATAACTATCGTTATGTATATTATAGCTTCTGTCATAAGCTTCACCCCCTTATTAACAAGAGGGCGAAACGCCCTCTCAAATAAAAGGGCAAAACCGCCTACCGTTTATAGATAACTCCCCGGTTCGCAGGATATCCTGCGAACTTTTTTATTTTACCGCAATAAACATTGTTTGTAAAGACTGTTTAAAAAGATTTTTACAAAATACAGTAAAGGCAGGGAATTTTATTCTTAATCCGCTGACGGAAAACCGCAGATTTCATGTTGCTGACGCAAATTTATCATTCATAAAAACGCAAATCTCATGCAGGAAGACAATATCTTCCCCTACATATTTTGTTTACGCCTTAAATAACTTATTATTTAAAAACCTCGTCCAAAGCTTTCTGCATGCTGTCGTCATCCGACACGCAAACGACGAGAATATCGCCGTATGCTTTTATAACCGCTTTTTTAAGCTTCGGAACCTCCTGCGGACCGTACGACGAATAGCCGTCAATCAGATAATCTATATACGCCTTTGCCTTTTCCTCGGCTTCTTTCTGCCTGCCGCCGGCGATTTTGAATACGGCTATCTGCTCCGTGCCCGCCATGGCGCACCAGCCCGCGGCGGACGACGCACACGAATCCATGGAATACGTATAAAGCGGAGCTGAGCCCTGATCCTCCAGTTCGGAGGAAAACTTAATCTTATTCTTAGCCGAAAGAGCGAGAGCCGAAATATCGTCCGCCGCGCTCTTGTCCTCATTCGTCATATCGCTCTGCGTTACGGACTGCGAGGGCTTGTCCGCGCCCTTTGTCGTTTCGTCCGTTTTTGAGCTGTCGGCGCATCCCGCAAGGGACAGCGCAAGCAAAGCCGAAAGAATAATCATCGCATATTTTTTCATCGTTTAATACCCCAAGCTCGATTTAATATAGTTTAACATTATACAGTAATAATTTTTTCCGAAATGAACGCCGTCAGAAGACACGGACGAGGGCAGACATCCGCTGTCGTCCGCCATTGCCGACCAGACGTCAAGGTACGCCGCGCCGACCTCAGAGCACATATCGCGTATCATAGCGTTGACGTTTACAATGCGCGAATTGCTGTAATTATATACGTTCTTATCGCTCGTCTCTTTTGAAATGGGAAGAATCGAAACAACGTAAATTTCAGCATTGGGCTGATACGACTTAACCGTCGAAATAAGCGTCTTGTAATTCTGAATAATCCACGAGTCGGAATAACCTATCTCATTGTCTCCGAACATTATAAATATATTGTCGAAGCTCTCGCCGGATTTGAATTTACCGATAAGGCTCGCACCGTCGCTGTCCGAAGCCGTCAGCGCGGTTTTTACGGTAAGTCCGACCTTTGCATAGACGTTCGGCACCAGTCTTAAATTACGAAGCCCTTCAAATCTCGAATTTCCGAAAAACGCGGAATTGTTAAAGCATGCGTAATCGCCCTGAACGGGTGACCCCTTGACCGTCTGCGGTTTCGTTTCCGATTTGGTCTGAGGTTTCGTCTCGGTCTGAGCATGCGTTTCGGCGGCGGGCTTTGTCTCCGCCGTCGTCGTAACGGTTGTCGTTACGGTCGTTGTCCCGGCAGGCGAAGTCTTTTTTTCGGTTCGGCTCGCCGGCTCTTTGTCAACAGAATTTCCGAGTGCGGATTCGGTCGTCGTCTCGGGCTTGTCATACGATTTAAAATCCGTATTTACACTGAAAACGGCGGTCGCCATGCCGGCGATCACCATAACAACGATCAGAACCGCGAGAGCAGGGCGGAATTTGCCCGATTTTTTCCCGTCATTCATTTCTTCATTCATACTCCCATTAAATGAACTAAAAAATAGAAGATATTGTCTTTACCATCAATTTCAGACATCAGGAAGCGTATAAAAATACGCTCGAATCCGAAAATCGGCGAAAACGTCTTTTTCCGTCGGCAAACGGAGAAAAAACTCATCTTTTGTTCTTTGCATATATAATAATACAGTAAATATTTTTTTTCTGCAATACCTCACGCAATAATAATTTAATACAATTTTGTAACTATTTTATTCAATATTACCCATTGCCCGTTTGCATGAAAAAAGGCACCCCTTGGGGCACCCTCCGTAAGGAAGGTGCCCCAACTGCTTTACACTTGACTCCTTTTCGGATTGTGTTGCCACAATCCGATGCTCGCTATCCCTATGGACTCGGTGACGTATGCTTCGTATTATTTGTTTATAGCTTCTTTGTACCAAGTTGGAACGGGTTTTGTCATATTATCATACCAACTTAGTACATCTTTTGCTTGATTTACCATTACTTGAATTTCGCTCTGACCAAAAGGAATTGCCCAAGGCACAGAAGATAAAGTATTACTGCTGATATAAAGTGCGAGCAACTCCCAAAACTGAACCGGCACATCATTATCGAAGTACCCGTTTACCATTCCGGTTGCAAATAAAGGAGCAGCTTGAGCACACCACACAATGCGGTTAAATTCTTCCCACGGATCTCCAAAGTCATTTCTGTTAAAATCAATAATGTAAAGTTGCTTATCATTCCCTATCATCATATTGCCGATATGATAATCTCCGTGCTGATAAGTTCGAGGGCGACCGCTGAGTAAATATCTGTGAGCATTAATGTAATCAATGAAGGCTTGCCCATTTTCGTACTTGATAGGACATTCTTCATACATTTTGATTTTGCGGTCTGCTTTACGATTAAAGTAAATTTCCCAATCTTCTATTCCTTTGGGAGCGGGGATTTTGTGAATCTCCTTCAGTATTCTTCCCGCTTCAAAACCATAAGAATATTGTTCTTCGCATGTTAAATTATGTACATTTTCTTCTACATCAACGCCATCTATCCAAGTTTGAATAGAATAAACTCCTTCATCAGATGTACCGAACTCTAAAGGTTTGCACATTGGCACACCGAGAGTTGCTACCTGACTCATAAGTTCATATTCACTTTTCTTTCTGTCATACTGTTCAATCGGAGAAACACGAAGCAAAAATCTTTTTCCTTGTTCGTCAGTAAGACAGTATTTTTTATCTTCTGACCAACCTTTATCTATTAGTTGCTTTGTAATAAACTTATGTTGTGGCACAGTCTTCCCCTCCTTCAGATAGCAAATAGTTATTTGCTATCTGAAAATTATTATATCATAAAATGATTTTTTCGCAAACCAGTCATTTTGACGACTTACAAAAGCAAAAAGGGAAACGACTTCCTTGCGGAGTGTTTCCCTTTCGGGAGGCCTTTTTTTAAATTTCTTTATTTCTTCGCAATCGTCGAAACGGGAATCCAAACCGAATCCGCCGAATCAAGATATTCGATTTCGACAGTATCGCCCGTCTTTAAGAATATTGCCTCGGGATAAGTCGAAGCCGATACCATAAAGTACGCATTCGCACCGTCGACCTTGATATAGTAGCACGTATTGCCGTTCTCGTTCTGCGAGAGAATTTCGGTTATCGCGCCCGTTAATACCTTTTTATTATTCGCCGTATTGCCGTCGGTCGAGGGGTTGTTAATTTCGGGATTCGACGAAACGGTGTCTACGTTTATCGTAACGTCCTTATTCGTTTTAAGGACTGCCGCGTAATTTTTCATGCACGCGCCGAGGTCGGGAGTGCCGTTGCCGGAGTCTATCGCAACGACGTTGTAATTCTCGACGTTAACCATCGCGTACGATTTAACGACGTTGTTATCGTCCTTCAACGCCATGAAATAAGTCGCCTCACCGTCGAGGTTGATGAGAAGCGGGAACGTGGACGTCCACTTTTTATCCGAAACAACGCCCTCGGCAGACTGCTGAGCCGCCTTTTCCGTCGCGCCGGTAATCGAGCGCGTATCGTTGCCGGTGCCGAACGTCGAGTAGAAATACGCGTCCTTTGTACGCTGATTGATAAGCAGGAAGCCGAGCAGTGATTCGTCGCTCGTAACGCTCGTAACGCCCGTGTACATATAAACGTCGTCGTTGAGCGCAAGATAGCTGAAGCCCGAGGTCGTCAGCTTAACGCCCGACTGACCGATTATCGAGTTCCAGAAGCCCGACGAATATTTACCGAGATTCGTATACTGCTTAATAAGGAGATCTGCGTCGTAAACCTGGTCTATCCACTTAATCTCACTGTCGGGAGCCGAAACCTCCTCGATAGGATAATATTTGCATTCGCCCGTGGAGGCGTTGACAAGAACCGCGCCCTTAACGTCGTCTCCGCCGATAAGTCCGACTTTCTTTTCAAGTATTTCAACGATCCAATACGGTACGCCGTTGTCGTCGATTTCAAATGAAGCGGTGCCGATAATCGCGGTCGGATAGTGGAATCTGACCTGACGGACGAGATTCTTCTGAAAATGCTCCGTCGGCGAATATCTTATATTCTGCTTAACGTACGATGCGTTCTGCGTGTTCATGTTAACGAGAATATAGCCGGGGAAGCCGTCGGACGTGTTTGTAATCCATTTGAATATATCGCCGTATGCAAGGGGGTAAACTCTGTACGGCTGTCCCTTGTAGTTTATCTGCGTCGAATACTCGTCGGCAAGCTCGAACTGCGATTCGAGTCCCTCTCCGGCAAGAGTACCGAGCGTTTTATCCGCAAGCTTATATGCCGCATCCTTGTCTATCATCGGAACGTTCTGAAAGTCGTCGACAGAGTCGATAACGGAAATGCTGTCCTCAAACTTTGTATCGGTGTCGAGCTTTAAAACATTGCTCAACGCCTTGGCTCTGAAGAACGGACATGACGTGAGATAACCTACGCCGAACACAACGCCGGTGATTATAAGAATTATAATCGGCACTATCGCATGCTTTCTGACATAAGGCATATACTCCGTTCTGACAAACGCAAGCGTGGTAAGGTACGAGCTCCCGATATATGACGCAAAAATAATCGCGATATACATGTAAAACTCGGGGCTGCGCGGGTTTATAGCCGGAAGCATGAAGTAGTATACAATCGCGCCGACTAAGAGGGTCAGAATAATATTGATAACTATTTTAAGCCCCGCCTTGTCGGGCGGAATTATGACTTCCTTAGCCGACTTATGATTCTTTCCCTTATCGGAAAAGTCGATTTTGATAGGTTCGCTCATTTTAACAGCTCCTTATACGGATTCAGGTTATATTATACAATATATAAATCTTAAACACAAGTAAATTTTTTATGACGCAGATGCAATCATAAGCTTTGACAGGCTCGTTTCCGTCGAGAAGCCGTCGCAGTTATATAAAAACAATATTTCGCCGCAGCTTGATTTGTCAATCGACTTCATGACGGAAGCCGTCGCATATCTTAAATCAAGCAACGTTATCTCCTCATAATTGAGCATAAGAAACGGGATAAGAGAATTTGCATACGAATCCTTTATAAGCAGAAGCCTTCTGCCGTTTTTAACAGACGAACGCACGGTTTCGATTCCCTTATTCTCTCCGCCGAAAAACAGATATTTATCCTTTTCGTCCAATTTATCGTATTTATAAAAATCGGAAACGCCGTTTTCGCTCTCAAGCGTGAGTTCTTCGCCGTTTTTATATTTATAAAGAATAATCGAATCGGGCGTTACGCTTTCGTCGAGCGTTTTTGAATAAAGAGTACCCTCAAACGAGTCGGAAACCGTTTCGACGTCAAAGTCGTTTTTGTCGAATTTATTAAGTCCCATAACCTCGGCAAGCTTATTATATGCGACAAACGCGCCGTTCGTCGTCCAGTGATGGTCGGTTCGGTAATATAAATATCCGTCGCTTTCGCTTTCTAATTCGGGGATGATATCGACAGTCTTTACATTATTAAGTTTTGAATAAAACGAGGAAATGTATTCACTCTCTGACGTAATATTTAAGTAGCCGGGCAGTTTATCCTTGTAAATTTCCTGCGCGGTCGGGGCGATAAGACAGTAAACGTTATCGGCGTTTTTACAGAATGAGTTGATATACTGAGCGTTTTTGTCCGCGACGGCAGAATCGGCTCTGAACAGCGAGATCATCATATCGCCGGCGGTGTAAACCCCGCCGATCTCTTTCCTGCCGATGAGCTTTTCTATATTATTCCTTATAACAATAAACTGCTTTCTGAAAACGAAATGGTCGCTGACCCAGTCTTCAAAGCCCTTAGAAAATTCGGAATTTTTATACGTATCGAAATTTAATTTCGGAAATTCGGCGAGATATCTGTTCTCGTCATAGCTTACGGTCTGCTTGGGCGTAAAAATTATACCCGAAAGAATCGAAACCGAGATTAAAAAGAATATTATAATGCGCGCGGCGGCGATTTTTTTCATCCCGATTCCTCCTTAAAAATTAAAATACAAAAACGGATTGTATGACGAATTTACAAGATATGCGATAACCGCGCCGAACGCGAGAGTCTGAAGTATTACGGAAATTACGCCGAACTGTTTCGGATATTTTTTATTAAAATGAGTGTAAATCCGCTCGGGAACATTCGTGCAGCCTATGACCGCAATTATAAATATGAACAGATAATTGTGAATGTAAAGACTCGTGTCCGCTCCCGTGAACGCACCCGACGAGCCGAACATCGCGCCGAGGAATCCGCCGATTGAATTTATCGAATTCAATTCAAAAAGCACCCAGCCGAATATTACGATTATCATTGAATAAACGTGTTTTATTACATTCGGTAGCTTTTCGAGATATCTGCCGTATACGAATTTTTCGAGTATTAATATAACGCCGTAGTACAAGCCCCACATTATGAAGTTTACGCCCGCGCCGTGCCAAAGTCCCGTCAGAAACCATACTATAAGGAGATTTCGGACGGTCTTTAATTTGCCTTTTCTGTTTCCGCCCAGCGGAATGTAGACGTAGCTTCTGAACCATCCGCCCAGAGTCATGTGCCATCTGCGCCAGAAGTCGGTTATGCTTTTCGATATATAAGGGTAGTTGAAGTTTTCGGGGAAGTCAAAGCCTATCATTTTTCCCAGCCCTATCGCCATGTCCGAATAGCCCGAAAAGTCAAAGTAAATCTGCAATGTGAACGCGAGAATTCCGAGCCATGCGTCAAGCGCGGGCAGAGACGAAAAATCCGCGCCCTTTACGCTTGTCCACAATTCGCCTATGCCGTTTGCGATTAAAACCTTTTTTGCAAGTCCGCATATAAAGCGTGAAATTCCGTCCGACAGCGCGGTCATATCTACCGTTCGGCTCTTTAACTGCTTTTCGACGTCCTCGTATAATACTATCGGACCGGCGACAATCTGCGGGAACATTGTGACGAACGCGCCGAAGTCGATAAAATTCTTCTGAACCTTTATATTGCCTCTGTATAAATCAATGGTGTACGACATCGACTGGAACGTAAAGAAGCTGATTCCGATGGGCAGGGGTAAATTCGGATTGTTAATAGAGAGCGAAAAAACAGAATTAATACTGTCGATTACGAAGCCCGAATATTTGAACACGCCGAGCAGACTTAAATTCATAACGACGCTGACGATAAGACTCAGCCTTCGTATGACCCTGTTTTCGCCGAAACGCCCAATGATCCGTCCCGCGGTGTAGTCGATCGCCGTCGATAAAATCATAATCAGGACGTAGACCGGCTCGCCCCATGCGTAAAACACGAGACCGCTTAAAAAGAGTATGAAATTTTTGAACCTCGCCGGGACGGCGTAGTAAATGCCGAGCGTAACGGGAAGAAAAAAGAATAAAAATACGGGGGATGAAAAAACCATGCTATTCTCCGTGGTGTATATTATGTCGAAAACTGTACTTTTATGATTTTTGTAAAAAAATAACCGCCCATACCTGCAAAGTAAGCGGTCGTTTTTTAATCGTTTTATCTTAGGACAAGCCGTCTTTACGATAGATTCCTTTATCTGTATTGTACCCGTAAATTTCCGATTTGTCAACACCCGCAGAACGGGATTTTTGTCGAATTTCTGTTTACAAAAAAGAAAATATATGCTAAAATAAAAAAGTCGGCAAAGATTACTTTGCTGACCTTGGAGTTACCTATAAACGGTAGGCGGTTTGCCCTCTTATTATTCAAGAGGGTTGTTTCCCTCTTGTTAACAAGGGGGTGATGCCGATGGCAGAAGCGATTTTGTACTTAACAATGGTATTCTTTATATTAATCATTGTTTGCATAATTGTAAAAAAATAACCGCCCAAAGCTCAAAATGCGGCGGTTATTTTTAACTAAAACATAAGGGTAAACCGTCTATCCGGTAACTCCTTGTATTTATATTATATCCGTTAAATCCCGTTTTGTCAACACCTGCAAAACGGGACTTTTATTTTAAGAAGTTCATTGCGGTCTTATACGCTTTTTTGCCGTTTAAGGAGACATACGACGAGTGGTTTTCGCCCTTTAAAATATCAAGCGACGACAGCTTTATTTTATCGTGCATGAACACAGCGTCGGACAGCCACATTATATCGTTCTCGGCTATAACAATGTCGGTCGGACACGTTATTCTACTAAGCTTGTCCGCAGTCATATCGGGCAACGTCAGCATTAAATCATTGAGTTTGTCGTGATGCCGTAAATTCGACAGCAGAACTCCCAATGTAAAGTACGGCTTCATCATGTCCGGTCTTGAATTTGCCCCGTACGCGATGACCGCGCCGGGAATGTCCGGGCAGGTGTATGCGAGCGTAAGAGCAACTATCGCTCCGTCGGAGTGACCGAGAATATACGGCTTTTTAAGATTTAATCTCTTTATAAACCGTGCGGTATCGTCCGCCATCAAATCATACGTTATAACGCCCGGGTCGGAGCTTTGCCCGTGACAACGGCTGTCGATTGAATAAACGGTAAAGTCGTTTGCGAGATATCTCGCGAGAGAATCAAGCCCCAGATGGCTCGATGAGTTGCCGTGTATCAAAACAACAGGCTGACGTCCCGTTTTGCCGTATACCGCGTAATGCATCGTAATTTCGCCTAGCTCAACGTCAAGCTCGATTGCCTCGTCCGTTATAGGAGCGGGAACGGGAATGCTATCAAGCTTCGCAAAGCCGTATCTGTCCGCCTGAATTCTGTCATATATCAAAAATGAGCCGACCGTGACCGCACCCGCAAGCACGGCGCATCCGACGGCGATAAGAGAAGCGCGTTTCATTTTGGGATTTTTTCGTCTATGCATAAAAAAGCCTTCCTGTTTTTTTACAATTATATAACAAAACTTCACATTGTTCAATAAAAATTATTTTTTCTTTATATTTTATTGCTTTAAATAACGGAAATAATATGATACAATATTAAACGGGGACGTAAACATCCCCGAGTAAAAAGCGGACAGCGCCGGAGCAAATCCCGACGGATTTGACATCATATGCTGCAATACGGCATTGTACAAAAAACGGACAGGAGTGATCAAACAATGAAAATAACTCTCAACCCCGACAAAGAGACGGTCGCCGTCATAAAAGAGGGACTCAAGCAGCGCGGAGGCTACTGCCCGTGCCGGCTCGAAAAGACCGAGGACAACAAATGCATGTGCAGGGAATTCCGCGAGCAGATAGCCGATCCCGAATTCGAGGGCTACTGCCATTGCATGCTGTATTATAAGTCAAAATAAAATAAAAACAAGGAAAGGAAAATCGGAATGGAAATCAAATTAACAAAGGACAATTTTGATTCGGAGGTTATCAATTCGAATATCCCCGTGCTCGTCGACTTCTGGGCGTCATGGTGCGGTCCGTGCCGTATGATAGCCCCCGTCATAGAGCGCATAGCCGAAAAATTCGACGGCAGAATAAAAGTCGGCAAGGTAAACGTCGACGAGGAGCCGGAAATTTCGCTCGAATACAATATTGCGAGCATCCCGACGGTAATGATATTCAAAAACGGTGAGGAAGTATCAAAGAGTATAGGATACTCGGACGAAGCGGAAATCGAACAGCTTGTATTGCAGGCAATACAGTGATTAGCGGTTAGCAGTCAGTGATTAGAAATCACATAATACTGCACACTGACTGCTGTACACTGATCACTGCAAACAATAATATATATCCGTAAATTATTGTTTGTTCTTTAAGAGTCTCGCCAGCTCGTCCATAAACGAATTTATATCCCTGAACTGTCTGTAAACCGAGGCAAAGCGCACGTATGCGACCTCGTCTATCTCTTTAAGCTTATCCATCGTCAGCTCGCCGATTCGTATCGACGTGACCTCCCTGTCGAGCGAGGACTGGAGCGTCGTTTCGATTTCATCGACAGCGTTTTCGAGCGTTTCGAGCGGAACGGGGCGTTTCTCGCACGCTCTTAAAAGTCCGCTCATCAGCTTGTTTCTGTCGAAAACCTCGCGCGACTTGTCCTTTTTGACAACGACGATAGGCAGGCTCTCGACAATCTCGTACGTCGTAAAACGTCTGTGACATTTAAGACATTCGCGTCTGCGTCTGATCCTCTCGCCCTCGTCGGTGGGACGGGAATCTATAACCTTGCTCTCCTCATAGGAGCAGTACGGACATTTCATAAAAAACACCTCATACATCAGTAATCTGTTTATATAATATCAAATATTTCTCGTCATTTCAACAACAGGATGTGATATAATTGAATATTAATTTGCCCGAATTCGTAAAAAAAGCTCTCATTAGAACTAATGGGGCGGGCGAGGAGGCATTCATCGTCGGCGGATGCGTACGCGATATTCTGATGGGCAAAACGCCTCACGACTGGGACATTACGACCTCTGCGAAGCCCGAAAAGACAAAGGAGATTTTCTCCTCGTTCAAGACTGTCGATACGGGCATAAAGCACGGCACCGTGCTTGTTTTAATCGACGGCGAACCGCTTGAAATTACGACATACAGAATCGACGGCGAATACACGGACTGCCGTCATCCCGACTCGGTAAGCTTTACATCGGACATTGAAAACGACCTGTCGCGCCGCGACTTTACGGTAAACGCGATGGCGTACAGCGACAAAAAAGGGCTTGTCGATTTATTCGGCGGGGCGGACGATATCAAGAATAAAATTATCCGCTGTGTCGGAGACGCGGACAAGCGTTTTAACGAGGACGCGCTTAGAATCATGCGAGCGCTCCGCTTTTCGTCAACGCTCGGATTTACGATAGAGGGCGAAACGAAAAAAGCGATTTTAAAAAATAAGGAGCTTTTGAACAACGTCGCAAAGGAACGGATTTCAACAGAACTGTTAAAATTATTATGCGGTAAAAACGCGTTTAACGTGCTCGAAGAATACGAGGAGATTTTCGGCGTTATCATCCCCGAATTAAAGAGCGAATTCGGCTTTGAACAGTACGGCAAAAAGCACGCGTACACCGTATGGGGTCACACGTGTCATACGGTCGATAATATCGATTCGAACGACGAAATTCTGCGCCTTACAATGCTTCTTCACGACATAGGCAAGCCCGCAACGCACAAATTAAACGACAAAGGCGAGTCGACATTTAAAAATCACGCCGCCGTCGGCGGAGAAATTGCCGAAAGGGTGCTTAAGGATTTAAGATTCAGCAATAAAGTATGCGAAACCGTGACGTTTCTCGTGTCTCATCACGACATGGATGTTCCCTCGACGAGAGCCGAGGTTAAGAGGTATCTTAATATGATGGGCGAAGAAAATTTTGTCCGTCTTATGAAGATAAGAACCGCCGACCGCGGAGCTCTGAGCGAAAATTTCCGCGATATTCGGGCACAAACGGACTTTGCATACGCGCAGTTTTATGATATTATAGATAAAAAAGAGCCGTACACGTTAAAAGACCTCGCCGTCAACGGCTGCGATTTGAAGAAAATCGGAATAACGGGAGGGAAAACACGGGAGGTGCTCGAAAAGCTGCTCGGCGCGGTTATCGAGAACCCGGAAATGAATACGAAAGAAAAACTTATAACACTGGTCACCGACTGCTGACCGCTAAAAAGGAGCGTACAAATGAGAGAAAAAATCAACCTGAATTTCGGCTGGAAATACTCCGAAACATTCTCGGAGGACATGATTAAAAAATCATACTCCGACAAGGATTTCGAGACAGTCGACATTCCCCACACGAACAAGGAAATCCCCTACAACTATTTCGATGAAAAAATGTACCAGTTCGTAAGCTGTTACAGAAAGCATTTTAAATTCGACAAGGAAAAGTTAAACGGATCAAAGCGCGTTCTTCTTCATTTCGAGGGTGCGTCGGTTTATGCAAAGGTCTACATAAACGGCTCGTTTACAGGTGAGCACAAGGGCGCGTACACCCCGTTCGTATTCGACATAACGGACTTTTTAGCCTCGGACAACGTAATAACCGTTATGCTTGACTCGACAGAGAGAAACGAGATTCCCCCGTTCGGAAACGTTGTCGATTATCTCGTCTACGGCGGAATTTACCGCGAGGTCTGGATGGAAATTGTCGACGACGTAAGAGTCGGGGACGTTTTCATAACGACCGAGGACGTTTTGAGCGAGAAGAAGGTTATCTGTGCAGATATTACGTTCTCTCACCATGCAGAGGGCGAGCTGTCGCTCGAGCTTCTCGATTCGGATAAAAAGGTTATCAAAGAGAAAAAATGCGACGTTAAGGCTCGTATTTTGAAAATCAAATGGAGAGTCGGCGGAGTTAAGCTCTGGGATTTGGACACCCCGAATCTCTATACGTTAAGAGTTAAATTCGGCGATGACGTGACAGAATACAGATTCGGATTCCGTTCGTGCGAATTTACGCGTTTCGGATTTAAATTGAACGGCAGAACGGTTAAAATTATCGGACTCAACCGTCATCAGAGCTATCCGTACGTAGGCTACGCAATGCCCGCCTCCGCGCAGAAGGCCGACGCCGATCTTCTTAAATTCAAGCTGGGATGCAATCTCGTCAGAACCTCGCACTATCCCGATTCCGTTCACTTCCTCGACAGATGCGACGAAATAGGACTTCTCGTATTCACCGAAATGCCCAGCTGGCAGTATTTAGGCGAGGGCGAGTGGAGAAAGAACTGCCTTGACAATATCGAGAGTATGATATTAAGAGACAGAAACCATCCGTCCGTAATTCTTTGGGGCGTCAGAGTCAACGAGGGTCAGGACTGCGACGAATTCTATAAGGAGACGAACGCGCTTGCAAGAAGGCTCGACCCGTCGAGACAGACAGGCGGAGTCAGAAATATGCCCCAAAGCTCGTTCCTCGAGGACGTTTACACATATAATGATTTCTCGCATTCGGGCGGCAAAATCGCGCTTCTGCCCTCGCTCATCGTATGCGGATTAAAACCGTATCTTGTAACGGAAAATAACGGTCACATGTATCCGACAAAGACGTTTGACCGCGAGGAGCTTCGCACGGAGCACGCGTTGAGACACGCGAGAGTTCAGAACGCCTCGTTCGGCAGTAAGCGTATTTCCGGCGCAATCGGCTGGTGTATGGCGGATTACAACACGCATAAGGACTTCGGCTCGGGCGACAGAATCTGCTATCACGGAGTTACCGATATGTTCAGAATTCCGAAGCTTGCCGCAAGCGTATTCTCATCCCAGCAGGACAAAGCGCCGGTCATGGAGACAAGCTCGTCCATGGATATCGGCGACTACCCCGGCGGAATCATCGGACTGACCTATATATTCACGAACTGCGACGAAATCAAGGTCTACAAAAACGGCAGATATACAAGCTCGCTCACGCCCAGGGACGGCAAGTTAAAGCACCTGCCCCATCCGCCCGTTTCGCCCGTTGACTATCTCGGAAACGTGCTCGAGGAAGAGGAGGGACTTGACCCGATTACGGCAAAGTATCTTAAAAACGCGCTCATCGCCGCGGGCAAATACGGCTACATTATGCCTGTGCATCATTATATCGAGGTCGCAATCGCGTTCCTGCACGGCAGAATGACTTTCAATCAGATATACGATTTGATTACGAAGTATTTTGCGAACTGGGGCAACGAGCAGGTTGAGTATAAATATGAGGGCTACAAAAACGGCGAGCTTATCAAAACTATAACGCGCACTGCCGTTAAGTCGACTCACATAAGCGTAAGCGCGGACAGCGATACCCTTATTGAGGACGAAACGTACGACGTAACGAGAATCGAAATTCTCGCCCTTGACCAGAACGACAACCGCCTGCCCTACTGCAATTCGGCGGTCAATGTAAGCGTCGAGGGTCCTGCGGAGATCATAGGACCCGACGAGTTTTCGTTAATCGGCGGAGTCAGGGCGTTCTGGGTCAGAACCGTAGGCAGCAGCGGAGACGTCAAGGTCACAATCAAAACCGAGGGCCATGAAGATCATACGGTCGAATTAAAGGTTATAAAGAAGTAAAATAATTTCAAAAGGCGCCGTAAAACAGCCGAAAAAAATCCGAGATTCGGTTAATCTCAAGTCTCGGATTTTTTTTGAAGTATTAAAAAGTTAAAGACTTATGACTTTTAAGATACAACCAACAAGACCGACGAAATTTTCGTCAGCCATGTTGAAAACTTTTTGGTTTATCTTAGGCGGCAAGCTGCTGTGATTGTTTCTTCAAATGATATTTATGAAGATTAAATCCGCAGGAAATGAGTGCTAACTCAAAATTTACAGAAACTCAGTGCAGGAAGTCTGTAAAACAGATACATAAACCGTATATCTGTTTTACATAACTTTTCTGTTTCCCGTGTTGATACATATCCGTGTTCCATAAAGGCGAACAGTATTACTTTCAGCAAAGTTTCAGAATTAAATCTTTTTCGACCTGTCCTGTTTTCCTTGACAACAAGATATCTTTTTAGGTCAATTTGATTCAAAACTTCGCAGAATGTATATACCGGATCGGAAATTTCTATTATTTTTTCAATTTCCAGTGGTAATTTTAATTGATATGATGTATTATATCTTTCATTGATATACTTTTTCATAAAATTAAATTATATCACAAAAAAGAACTACAAGCCTACCTTTTTCGGCAGACTTGTAGTTCTTTTTTTAGACTGTTTTTTTACAGCCCCTATTTTGTTTAAATGAAACGAAATATAGGTCATCCTGCTGTTTTACTCTGCTTTCTTATTCAATTTATCGCTCAAAAGAATGACGACAAGCGGGACGATCAATGCCTGGGCGGCAATGCCGATCAGGCCGGTTTTGATCTGACCCCAGATCATCGGAACGGTGAACGGAGTTTTCGAAGCGAAGAGAGCGACGAGTGCAAGGAATGTTCCTCTGCCGAGAATTTCTGCGGTGATTACCGCAGGGAAGGCGAGGAATTTATTTTTTGCGATCGCTTTCGAGAACAGTCCCGATACGATGGCAAAAACAGTAAGCTCCGCCATCATGAACGGAAGTCTCGCTGCGGCTGGCATTGCCGAACCGAACGCGCTTGTTATGAGGTAACTGAATAAAGGCGCGAGCATTCCTACGCCGATACCCCAGTATGAGCCGAGCAGACATCCGCCGAGCAGTACGGGCAGATACATGGGCAGGAGCGTTACGCCCGCGCTCTCGCCGAATATGAGGTGAGCAAGCTGAGGCAGAACGACCGCAAGGGCGATAACGGAAAATGCAATTCCCGATTTAACGCCGATTTTTACTTTAAAAGATACATTTCTTCTTTCGAGCACGTTTTCTATCATTAATAACTCTTCCTTTCGTGAACATGTCTTCCCTCACATATATTGTTTAAGTTTAAAAAGAATAAATCTGCAGCCGACTTTCCGGGGATAGAAAAAAACATTCGGCTTTCATATTTTTTCGGTTCGGGCTATTTTTACATTCCTCCGTTACTCTACTACCGTGCAATCACTTATCTTCGGCTTGCTCATATTATCGTGTCCCTTGCCCGATTCGGAGAATATCACGTAAATAAAGCTGTCGTCCGCCTTTTCGTAATATTTGCCGTCGCTCCAGTCAACGTAAAGGGTCGCGTCGTCGCCGTAAAGCACGTCGATGTAAGAATCGCCGTCCGTTTTCAGTGTGTCCTGGCGGTTAAATGTATGTTTTGCGCATACATTTTCGGCAAGATACGCGTCGAGAAGCTCTTTATAAAGCGAATATTCGTAACTCGAAGAGGTGTAGGCAGTCTTTTCGTCAACGTCGTAAATGTATTGTGAATCCATTGCAAGCGTTTTGCCGCCGAGAGTCTGACCGAAGCCGTCATCAAATTTAAAACAGTAATCGGTTCCGAGTGCGTTCGTACTCTTCTGAACCTCCGCCGTTCCCGAATCGTTATAAAGATAGACATGGTAATCGTCGGCGTCGATCGCGTCGTGCAGAAATCCTATGACGGTCACGCCCGGAGCGTTTTCATCCTCGACGTTTTTAATAACCGCGCCGTCGGATTCGAACGCAGACAGCTTCTTGTCAAACGCCTTTTGAACAAGCGAATTCGTACCGAGAACGCCCTTGTTAAAGAGCTTTCCCCCGCCGTAAACAAGACCGCCGATTATAAATATAACGATTATGAATTTTAAAAATTTACCGCCGGTTTTGATTGTCTTTTTTGCAGTCTCAACCGCGCAGTCTGAGCAGTATTCGCCGACATGATAGTATCCGTCCACGTCGGGCTTCATAGTAGGAGAGACGGAAATTCTCTCAGATTCCGACTGTCTTATCAGCTTTCCGCAGCCCGAGCAGTAGATTTTCGCACGGGCGTAAACGACCTTGTTAAGGTTCTGCGCTTGCTTTTCTCTCTGTTTTCCTTTGCATTTTTCGCATAACTGCATCTGTATATCGCCAGGTACAGGCTGACCGCATGAATAACATCTGCCCATGGTGAAACCTCCGAAATAATTTAGTTTAACTCAACAATAACAAAAATTACAAGTAATTACAATACTTTTTATGAATTATAATTAAAAAGATACGCCGAAACCCGCAAAACCGCGAATTTCGGCGTTTTATTTAAACGGAAAAGAAAAAGCCGGTATTGTCATAATCAAGCCGTCTCCGCGCACCCGTGCGTTTACATCCGGACACTCGGTCAAATTCCGTTTATACGTTAATTATTCTTTATTTTTTCTGCGTTTTAAAAGCAGAGCGGACAGCGTAAAACTCATTGAGAACGCGAACGCTCCCGCAATCGTAAACACGGCACGCGAGTCGCCTGTCAAGGGGATTTTCCCGCCGATTATCGGCTTCTCGGGCTTTGAAACCGCGTCGGAGACGAGCAGAACGCAGTAGCCGTCGAAGTTAAAATTCAATTTTACGCTCACGTTCGAAATGTCCGCGTCCGTCTTTCTTATATCTCCGGACGGGGTCAGAACAAACGCGTCGGACGCATTTTTTGATATTTTAATTTCAACACGGCATGTATTTCCGACATTCACCCTGTTAAAATCCGAATCGACAAAATAAATATCGTACGGAATGATCTCTCCGCCGTAATTTTTAAACGAGGACGAAAACCATTCGTAAGATTCGTCGGTTTTTCGTATCTCGCGGACAACGAGCGTAAGCGACTCGGGCGTGCCGATCACGGTTATTACATTCCCGCTGTCTGTCGTGACGGTATATCCGCCGTCCGAGGAGCAAGCGGTATATACGTTGTCGTCAAAGGAGAACCGAGCCGTCCCGAAAACCGTATGTGAATCCGTCTCGCCGACGGAGTGAAGCGTATCGGCGTACGAGACGAACGACGAAGCAAGTATAAATATTATAACTATAAAAGGGAAAACCGTTTTTTTCATTTTTCACACCGCCGTCGTATTAAGTGTCACCGCGCCCGCACTGTAAAACGTATCGGGTTCGTAAGCCATGATCTTCATTTTTATCGTCTGCCCCGAATACGGGGACTTGTCAAAGCTTACGCTTTTTACATACTCCCCGGGCTTTATAAGGCCCGTCTCGGCGAGAACATTCGAGTCGGAGTCGGTTATTTTAAGACGAAGATAAACGTTATTATCCGCTTCATTTGTAAAATAAACGTCGGCTCTGCCGTTTTCGGCTCGTATCTCCCCGCAGACGAGCGCGGAAAAGCCCATGCCGTCCTTATAAATGCGGCTCAGGGATTTTATATCCCCGCCGGGGGCGCCCGAAACGGCTTCCGATTCGAATTCGGGCGCGGTAAACGGATTGTCTTTTGTTTTCTTATACTTCGAAACAGAAAAGACGGCGAAACATGCGCTCAATATCAGAATCGGAACAAGAACGAATACCGCGGTCTTTGTTTTTTTCACAAAATCACCGCTTTGCATTATCAGAAATAATTATTTAAGAGAAACGGTAACGCTTCCTATCGCGGTCTTGTCTGCGATAGTCGAGGGAACCGAACCCGTGAGTATGAGTCTCGCGCTCTGCGACGGGGCGGAGCTTACGGCGGTACCGACAGCAGAATCGAGAACGAGAACGCCATCGTTGCTTTCACCCGACGACTCCGCGAACACTGCCGAAACCGAGGAAAAGCCCGACTTCGCAGTGTATGTAAGCTGTGCGTTTACCTGTGCGTTGGAGTGATTGACAACCGTGATATCGTTGGCTCCGAGGTCACATTCCCAGCTTCCCGCAGTCTTATCGATATAGGTGTGAGTGTCGGGGTTCCATGTTCCCTTGCTCTCGCCCGTGTAGGTAAATTCGAGGCTTCCCCACGTGATATCTACATTATAAACTGTATCGGAAGCTTCGCCCGTCTTATAAATTCCGCTGACGGACGCGGAGTCGGAGACTCCCTTAGACGTAAGAGGCGAAACGGCAAACGCCGAAACGCTCAGAGAGGAAAGCATTAATACGGATAAAATCAAACCGAGTATTTTTTTCATTATAATCCGCCCTTTCTTTAGTTAAGAGTAACGGTAGCCTTGCCGATAACAGTCTTTGAGGTAACGGAGTCGGCAAGAGAACCGGAGAGGTTGAGGTACGCGCTCGCGCTCGGAGCGTCGGCAACGCTCGTGCCGTCGGCGGTTGCAAGCTCTATAACAGAGTCATTCGCGGTTCCCGAGGTCTCGGTGAATGAACCGGTAACGGAGGAATACGCGGACTCGCTTGTAAACGACAGAGATGCCTCAACATCTGCGTTAGAGTGGTTGGTAACGGTTATCTTGTTGGAACCGGTGTCACAGCTCCATGAAGCGGGAGCGCCGCCGTCGAATGAGTGGGTTGCAGGATTCCAGGTTCCCTCGCCTGCTGCGGTGTACGTAAATTCCATAGAACCCCACACAATATCGACGCTGTATACAGTATCTGCCGCAGCGCCCTCACGAAAGGAGGCATAAACGTCCCTGCTCTCGCCGTCGGGCGGAGTAACGGGTGTATCGGGAGCCGACGAACCCTCTACGGTTATTTTACCGTCGGAGGTAACGGCGGCGAGGTTATCCTCGTTTTCATTCCAAGCCTCGATAAAGTTTACCTTTACGGCATAATCGCCGGCGGCGGCGGAATCCTTAACCTTAAACGCCGCGGTAACGAGAAGTCCCGTACCCTTTTCATCGGACGTGCTGTCCCAGAGTGCTGCGTTGCCCTCGGTCGAGAACGAACCCGATACGGCGGTGCCGTTTTTAATTGATACAAGCTCGAGATTTTTCGAGTCGTAAACTATTCTTATCTTCATGTACATGAAGCCCGCGTTCGATATAATGTTAACGGGAATTTCGACGGTATCGCCCGCCTTTGCGGTTTTGGTCTCGGCGGAAATTGCGATATCTCCGGCTGCAAACGCCGCCGCGGACACAGAGAAAAGCATTAAAACGCAGAGAATTACAGACAGTATTTTTTTCATAATCATTGTCCTTTCTTAAAAGAATTTGATTCGCACTTTATTCGACGGTCATAACGGCGGGTATCTCCGTATTAACCATCGCCTTTTCGCCCGAATCGGGGTCAAAGTAATAAACGGTTATTGTTACGTCGTACCCCCCCTCTTCAAAACGGCTCGCTTCGCTTTTTGAGATTTCGAGCTTTTCGACTCTCCTGCCCGGAACTACGCGTCCCGAGCGGGCTATGACTCTGCCGTCATAAACTATTTCGAAAACGATATCGCGGTTTGACTTTTCGGGGTTGCCGACAAACAGTGACAGCGTGTTTTCGTTTTTATCGAGCGTCACGCTCTTCGAATACGACAGACTCACGGCTCCTCCGCCCTCGGGGCTTTCGAGCTTTTTATCGTCTCCCCCGTCATCGAGGAGCTTCGCATTCGATTCGAGTTCGTGAGGCGCGTAATCGGGAGCGTTCTGTTTAGAACAATTCGAAAGCAGAAAGAAGCATATCCCGATTACAAGGAAAACGGCAATGAGAACCGATATTACCGTTATTAATACTTTTTGCTTCCTGTTATCTTCGTTTTTTCTCATCGTTTAAGACGAGCCTCCTTACGAAGCGGGTCCGAGAATGATCGGCGAAGTGCCGGTCGATTCGTCGTAATTGAGGAGGTATTTACGAAGTCTGACGAGATCCTTGCCGTTGATGACTCCGTCGCCCGTGGTATCGGCTCCGAGGGATATTTCAACGTCCGCCTTGCCCGTCGTTTCGTCGAGAGTGAGCAGGTATTTGCGGAGTCTGACAAGATCCTTGCCGTTGATGACTCCGTCGCCGGTAACGTCGCCGTAAATTACGCCCGAGACCGTAATGGACGAGGAGCAGGAGGCAAACGTCAGATTTTCCTCGTCAAAGTTATAGCTTTCGACGAAATTAACGCTTATAATATACTCGCCCTCGTCGATATCGTCCTTTGACTTGAATTTAAGAGTGACGAGCTTACCGTCGGAATCCGCATTTTTATCCGAGTCAAAAAGAATTGCGTCGGAAGAAAATGAGAAAGAACCAGGGAACACCTCGCCGTTGTCGGCAGATATAAGCTCGAATTTATTCTTATCGTACGAAAGTCTCAATTTAAGATAACAGAATCCGGGGTTGTCCGTAATATTTACGTCAAGAGTAAATTCGTCTCCCGCGCGTACGCTCTTGTTTGAAACCGAGAGCGACGCGGAGGTTTCGGGGATGTCAGGTACGTCCTCGGTTACGGTTACGGCAAACTGCGCCGTTACGCCGTTGTAGGTTACGGTTACGGTCTTTTCGCCCGCGGAGGAGAATGTCTTGCCCCCGTCGACCGAAATGGTATATCCGCCCGCGACCGCTGACTCCGAACCGTCGGACATCTGCGCGGTGATTTTAAGTCCCGAAGGATCAAATGTCTCGCCGGTTTTATACTCCGTTTTATCGGGCAGCGAGGCTACGGATATGGATTTTACGTAAATTTCATTCCATACTGCGTATAAAACGACAGCCGAGTTTCCGTAATAGATATCGCCCGCAGTATATTCTGCTTCGCCTGCGTCCTTATTCGTACTCCAGCCCGCGAAGGTGTAACCGTCTTTTGAGGGAACAGATGAGCTTAAAGTCAGGGGCGCGTCATACATTTTAACCTGCGAAGCGGGTGCGCCTGTTCCGCCGTTTGCGTTATAAGTGACGGAATATGTTTTGATTTCCCATACGGCGTAGAGAGTTGTGCTCGAATTTGCGGTGTAGCTCGCGCCTGCCTTATACTGCGCCGACGAAGCGGTCGAGCTTGCTGCCCAGCCGAGGAAATTATACCCCTCTCTCGTCGGAACGGTCGAACTTAACGTAAGAGCAGTACCGTGGGTCTTCGTCTGTGGTGTCGGCGCGCCTGTTCCGCCGTTTGCATTATAGGAAATATTGTACTGATTCCCTTTCCATACAGCGTAAAGCGTAACGTTCGCGTTCGCGGTGTATGCTCCGCCCGCATAGTACTGAGCGCTCGAAGCAGAAGAGCTTGTCGCCCATCCGACGAACGTATAACCCGTTCTCGTAGGAACCGAGGAGCTTAACGTAAGCTTAACGTCATAGGTTTTCGTCTGCGAAGCGGGAGCCGAAGAACCTCCGTTCGCATTGTATGAAACGGTATATGTCTGCACAAGGTCGGAAGTGTAGACCCATCCGCATCTGTATTTTCCGCTGTCGGTGGGATAGAGAATCTGCGTCATGCTGTCGCTTTTTCCGAGCTTATATATCGTATCGCCGGGATCTATCCATCCCCACGCCTCGGAGGTTGACGACGTTCTCAAATAAGTATTCGCTTTCTTGGGAGCTTTCATCTTAACGGGTGTCGGTGTCGAGACGAAGAACGCGGAGCTGTCGATATAAACGGTCTTTGTCGTGCCGTCGCTCCACGGGCAGAGACACTGAACCTTGCCGTTTGAATAAAGTGCGGTTATCGTACAGTCATCCTCGGGATAGATATTACCGGGAGATGTCGTATATCCGACGTCGTTATAGCACTTTACCTTCTGCGTTGCGATTATACGGCAGTAGAACGGCGTGGGATAGTCGATCTTATCGGGAGTCGAAAGCGCGCTCGTGGGAACCCATCCGCACCTCTTACCTTGATCGGCGGGGTAAATTATCTGAGTATATGACCCCTTTGTTCCGACAATCGTAATGCTGTCACCCGGGTCTATCCAGCCTATCGACGTTGCGCCGTCCGAGCGCAGATATGTGGTCGAATACTGGGGCGCGCTCTTTGACGAGGGAGTCGAGGACGAATTTATAAACGCGGTCTTGTCTATATAAACCGTCTTGGTTGTGCCGTCGCTCCACGGGCATTTACATTCAAGCATGCCGTTTGTGTAAATATTCGTAATAACGCAGTCGTCGTCGGGATAAATATATCCGGGCGACGTGGTTTTCGACGCGTTGTTGTAGCACTGAACCTTTGTCGTCGAAATTATTCTGCACTTAAACGGCGTAGGATAACGAGAATCGACCGTCAGCGTTTCTGTGGGAGTGCTTCCGCCGGGGTTCTTTCCGTTGCTGTAATAATATCCGTTGCTGTAATAATAGTAATTATCGATCGTGTTGACTATCGACTTGTCAGAGTTATAGGTGTTGTTGTTCGAGCGTACGTTCTGCTCGAACTTGACCTTGCTCCACGAGGTCGAAATAAAGAACGTTTTCCACGGGTCGGCTCCCTCGTATTCGAAGTGAAGATGCGTTCCGCTCGAATTTCCGGTAGAACCCATAACGCCTATCTTCTGCCCCTTGCTTACGCTCTGTCCGACTTTTACGCTGTACGAGCTCATGTGTCCGTAAAGAGTTCTGTAACCGCTCGCGTGCTTAATGACAACGTAATTGCCGAATCCGCCCGACTGATACGTCGCTTCCGTTACGGTACCCGCGTCGGCGGCGACAATGTTTCCTCCGCCCGCGATATCCATACCTTTTGTATAGCCGTAACGGGTGGAGTGCTTCGAGCCTGATTTGTAGTAGTACATGCATGTGACGTAGTACGCGCTCTCGCACGGCCACATCAGATTGTCGCTCGCAGCCGTCGACTCGATTTTACATACGGGAAATGCCGTAAGTAAAAGAAGCAGAGCTAGAGCGAATGACAAAACGTTTTTCTTCATAATCATACCTCCGATTAATAATGTTATTTATATTTAACAATATTATTTATAATATCAGCCGGGACCGAGCGTAATGCTCGAAAGTCCCGTCGACTCGTCGAAATAAAGAAGATACTTGCGAAGCCTTACGAGATCCTTGCCGTTAACAGCGCCGTCGCCGTTAACGTCCGCGCCGGGGAAAATTTCAGTATCGGAAACGCCTGTCGTCTCATCGTATGTAAGAAGATATTTGCGAAGTCTTACGACATCCTTGCCGTTGACAACGCCGTCGCCCGTAACGTCGCCGTAAGTTATATTAGGGGTGTCAAGCTCAATATCATTCGCCGAAGCCCAGCCGAGAACATTATAATCCTTACCGCTCATCGGCATAAAAATCTGTACGGCAGCGTCCGACGAATAAACGACTTTGCACTTGTCGCCCGGATAAATTCTCAAAAACTGCTCTGTAAGCGACGAATACTTATAAAGATTGATATATTTGTCCGAATTGTACGTTTGCAATTCGCCGTCGGGGTCGGAAACGAAATTCGAAATATCGGTATAAACAGTCTTTGTCGTGCCGTCGCTCCACGGACAGGAAACTCTGCACCAACCGTCGGAATAAATTTCCTCAATCGTGCAGTAGTCGGTCGTGTATATCTTGCCGGGACTCGTGACGAGGTCGGCGTTATAGCACACGAATTTATCAGAAGTTATCGGATATGATTTAAACGGACACATTGAGTTAATCGGGTGATACTCAATTTCCTTTGAAAGCTCGTCCTTGGACACCCAGCCGAGTCTGTACCCTCCCGTGGATAAGGGATATATTATCTGATAGGCGGAATCCGTCTCTCCCGTACATTCACATTCTTTTAACGCAGGGGAATATCCGACGTTTTCGAACAGATCCGAACGCGAATAAACGCCGACGCTTCGCTTGGGAGTGACGGTTTTCGTTTCGGAACCCGAGGAAAAAAACACAGACGTTTTAACGTATCCGCTGTCGAGTCCGCCCGCGTCGAGCGGATAGTTTACATGACACCAGCCGTTGTCGAAAACCGCGTCGATAAAACATTCGTCGGTCGAATAGATTTTATTTGTCTTGACATTTCCGTCCACGGAGTCGTAAACGGGCGTTTTGTCTGATGAAAGAGAGTAAGCCTTTACAGGCTGGGGAACGGACGTGTCTATCGAAAATCCGACGGCGAGGTCGTCCCTTACTATCTGATTGCTCTTTGAAACAATGCTGTAACGCTTACCGCCGTAGACGAGATATCCGCTCGAATCCATATGGGAATTACGATCGAGAATCGTCACCGTCGATACCGGCGGAGTCGCTTCGTATAACTTTACGTATTCGTCCGTAACCTCCGCGACCCATACGATATGCGTACCCGCCTCGTTGCTGAGCGCGTCGCCCGGCTGAAGAGAGGAGCCCTTTACATTCTTATAACACGTCGAGAATTCGCTTCTCTCTATTCCGCCGACTCCGTCGTACAGAGGATTTAACCCGTTCATAAAATTGCCCGAGAAAACCTCGCTTACGAATGTCGCACAGCATGTTCCGTACGCGGGGCCTACGCGGTCGGCAGGCACTGACGTGCAGTACGCGCTTGCAGAATAGTTTAACGGGGCTTTTTCCTTATACTGTTCAAGCGACAGAAGCCCGTCGAACCCGAGCTCCCACGAAAACAGCGTATACGGAACGCCCCTTACGGTTTCGCCCGCCTCGAAATACAATTTTCCGTTGTACTCGTTTTCATTCCATGTGTAAATTCTTTGACTCGGAGTCCATTCGTAATTTACGACAGCTTCGGCTCGTTCGAGCATTTTAGAATAATACGTTTCATCATTCACCTCGGCGTTTTCCGCTTCGGCAAAAACGACCGCAGACAAAAGCAAAACGACGGCTGAAATAACGGAAAGCAATCTTTTCATGCCGTTATACCTCACATTCTGAAAACCAATTTTTCGCAGAGTTTATCACTGTATGAAAATTCTCCGCAAATCCTTGATTTTACGTTGTTTTCTTTATTTTCAGACGGCAGAAACGACGGCGTTTACATTGCAAACGGAAGAAGCGAGAGCTTGTCCATATTCGTGCGTTTTAATTCTTCGGACGAATGAACGTAGCGTTCGAGCGTTATTTTTACGTTTGCGTGACCGAGGATTTCGCTTAGTGATTTTATGTCGAATCCCGCCTCGGCGCACCGCGTTGCAAACGTATGGCGAAGCGAATGAAAATGCACGCCGTCGAGTCCGCAGTCGAGTACATATTTTGAAAACCTGTACTGAAGCGTTCTCGGCTCTACGAATTTATCACTCCGCCCCGACAGCACGAACGCAGACGGGTCGTTTACCGCATTTTGCATGCACAGGCTTAACGCGAAGTCAGTCAGCGGAATTATTCTGTATGAATTCTCCGTCTTGGGGTTCGTTATTTCCACTCTCGTTTTCCGTCCGCCGTCCGGGGAGGAGATTCTTTGCATTGACGAGGAGACTCTGACGCATTTTGAAGTAAGCGAAACGTCGCCCCATTTGAGCGCGCACAGCTCGCCTATTCTAAGTCCCGTCGACATTGCCAGAAGCACGCCGAATTTATATAAATCGGGGTTGTTCATAAGATAATTTATAAAAAAAGTCTGCTCCTCGCGGGACAAAACACGCATTTCTCTCCTTTCGCATTTCGGATAATTGATCTTAACGGGACGAAAAGAAGGATCGCGCTCCGAGGCATACTTTAAAACGGATTTTAAAAGTGTAAGAATGTCAGACGATGTTTTCCCCGACAGATTTTTTTCGTTCGTAAGAAAACAGGCAAAACCCCCTATGACAAGCGGGGTAAGCTCGCGCATTTTAAACCCGCCGAGCGCGGGCGCGATATGGTTTCTGACAATCGAACGGTACTTGACGGACGTTGAATATTTAACGCCGGTTCCCTTTACGGTCAGATATTCGGCACATACGGACGACAGCGTACGGCTTAAAATATTTTCGTCAGAAGAAGTCACGGCGTTAATTTTTGCCGATATCAATTTATTTTTAACATCGCGGTATGTTTTTGCGTAGCAGTAGCCGTATCGCGCCGAGCCGTCGGGGTCGCGCCCTTTTATATATCTCGCCTCCCATCTGCCGTCCTTTCTTTTGTAAATGTTTTCGCCTTTTTTTGACATAAAAAATCCTCCTTATATAAATATGTATATGATTACTGACGGTGGAAACGACGGCGTTTGAGAATAATTTACATTTTTTTGCAATGGAATATAAATTCCTTTTATGAAAATTAACTTAACAATCTGAAATTTAAAAGAATTTTAATATAAAAACGCTTGCATTTGGGTAAAAAATACAGTATACTGATTTCATACAGTGATAAACTCTGCGAAAAAAACGAAAAACGCAAAAGCCCCGAAACCTGATGTTTTCGGGGCTTTTTAATAAGAATAAAATTACGTTTGCAAATTATCGACAGAAATATTTTTTTGGCTATAAATAAAATATAATTCTATTTTTTCAGCGTGGTTCAGGTGCTTTATCGACAGTTTGGAGGCTCCCCGAATGGGGAGCCTTTTTAGTATATTTATTTAAAATTATTATTAACGCACCGATTCGGCGTTCTTAAACACAGACATTTTTTATAGTACTCTGTAACACCTAAAAGTTTACATCTGATTACAAGTATGGCTGTGTTTAAAAAGGAACGAGAACACAGGCAGGCTGTCGCCTGTCAAGTTTGAGGATGCAGTAAAACACTGTCATACGCCGTAATGCTTGTAAAGTTTTAGGTGTTACAAAGTAGTAGGGGAAGATAAATGATAACAATACGTCAGCAAGATGAAATTGGCTGTAGTTGTTATTAAAGCGTATCATATCGTATCATTCTCCCGTCCGATTATTTTACATCCCGCGTTTTTAAGCGCTTTAAGCGCGGAATCAAAATTTTCTTCTTTCGTAAAAATATAATCCGTGTCGTACGTCGATACGGCGAAAATGCCGATATTATTCCCGGCAAGAACCGACGAAACCGCCGACAGTATCCCGATAAGCGAAAAATCGAGCGCACCCGCAATTCTGAATGCCCGCCATGTCTTTTCAACACTGACCGCGTTCGCGGGAATTTTCTCAATCGGGCAGACGAGCGAATTTTCACGGTCGGTCTTTGAAACAAAAACAAAAGGCTCGTCTAAATCGACAGGCGAAAAATCCGAAACCTTGCACACGGCGAATTTTCCGCCGATAATTTCAATATCCATATCATCACATCCTATGATGTATTTTATAATAAAAATATATATTCGGCAACATAAAAATAAAAATGCGGGCGGTGATTAAAACATCCCGTCCGAAAAAAACATACCGGTTCTTTACAAATACTGTCTGTTATGCTAATATGTAAAAGGTTTGCGGAAACAACCGTAAACCGGGAGTCATCTATATACGGTAGGCGGTTTATCCTCTTTATAAAAGAGGGATTTGCCCTCTTTACAAAAGGGGGTGTTGCCGATGACGGAAGCAATTGTTTACATAACAATCGTTTTGTTTATTCTTGTTGTCCTTTGCATTTTGGTAAAAAAATAACCGCCCTCTTTACCCACGGCGGTTATTTTTAATCACATGAGGTAAACCGTCTGTCTGACGGCTCCCTGTACTTATATTATATATTCGTATTCCCGATTTGTCAACACCTGCAAATCGGGCTTTTTTATTAAACACCGCGGGCGGGAGTATAGATCCCGTCCGCGGCTGTATATTCGCTGTGTTTTACCCCGTTATCATATCTCGGGGATGTTGATTTCTACCTCTCTGCCGAGCTTTGCGCTTCTTGCGATACCGTCGATAATCGCCTGGTTGTAGAGAATCTGCGACGACGGAACGGGTGCGGGTCTGCCGTACTTGACAGCGTCTACGAAAAGTCTTATCTTTTTGTAGAAATTGTCCTCGCCGTTATCTCTCTCGGGGATTTCGGTCTCAACGTCGCTGCCGGCGATGGTTCTGTAAATCTTAAGCGGTCCGCCGATACTGCCGTTCCAGCACTCTGTCGAGGGGATGCGGAGTCCCGCTTTCTTTCCGAGAATAATCGTGTCGCCCGGGGTGTCGAGATTCATTGCCCACGCGATACGGAAGTCAAGAACGATTCCGCCCTCAAGACGTATGAATGCCGCCGCGAAGTCGTCGACTCCGAACTTCTCTGCATACTCGGGATGATTCGGATACGTTACGGGATCCTTGCCGAAGAAGTCGGAGGTATAGCCCGAAACGGTCAGCGGCTTGGGATAGCCTACGGCGTTAAGAACCATGTCGAGCGAATAGCATCCGATATCCGCAAGCGCGCCGAGTCCCGCAGTCTCGTCCTCGATGAACGAGGTGCCGTATGGCGTCGGAATTCCGCGTCGTCTGCCGCCGCCTGTCTGAATATAGTAAATATCGCCGAGCTCGCCTGTCTCAACGACCTTTTTGAGCATCTTCATATTCTCGTCAAATCTGGGCTGGAACCCGATCGAGAGAATCTTTCCGCTCTTTTTCTCCGCTTTGCAGATAGCGACAGCCTCGTCGAGAGTTACGCACATGGGCTTCTCGAGAAGAACGTTTACGCCGTGTTCGAGAGCGTAAATCGAGCACTGCGCGTGCGTTCTGTTGTAAGTACAAACGCTGACCGCGTCAAGCTCCTCATTGTCAATCATCGACTTGTGATCGGGGTAGAGACGAACGCCCTCAATGCCGTTTGCCTTGCAGAATTTCTCCGCTTTGCCGTCGATAAGATCAGCCGCCGCAACGATTTCAACGTCGGGACACTTAAGATAGTTAAGAACGTGAGCCTCCGCAATCCAGCCCGTGCCGATAATGCCGACCTTTATTTTTTTGCCGTTGTCCTCAACAACCGTCTCTTCGGTATTTTCCTTGAAACGGTCAAGAATGTTGTCTGCCATAAATTTTTCCTCCGAAAAAAATATTTTTTAAATCCGCATTCGGAATTGTTATTCAATTGACCCTGTATCGAGCTTATCAAAACGCGAGATAAACGGTTTGAATTCGTTTAATATTTTATCGGCTCCGCCTATTGAATCGCTCTCGATATTAAACGGCAGAATCGGGTCGTGAACGCTTAATCTCAAAAGCATCCAGCCGTCTCCGTGCTCTTTGTCAAGCGAGATTCTTATACCCTCTCTGTTATCGTCGGCAACTCGCCAGCCCTCACGGGACTTCGCGTATTCGAAAAGAGAATCGATAACATTGTTTCCGTAGGCTTTAAAGTCGGGGTCGAGTATTTTAAACCTGTACTCCGCCTCTTCCATAGGCTCGTTAAGAGAGGAAATAAGACTGTTGAGAGTCTTCCCCTCGTTTCGAAGTCTCGCTGTCAGAATTATAATCTTCGTAATAAGATACGCGCCGTCGTCGAGGAAATAATTTTCCCTTAAAGCGGCGTGACCCGAGGTTTCGATTGCGAGCGGGCAGTTTATACCCTCGTTGTTAAGGCGGATCGCCTCGTTTATAACGTTTTTATATCCGCGCTTAAAGCGGTGATGAACTCCGCCGAGCGTTTTCTCTATAAATTCCTTTAACCCGTCGCTCGTTACGGAGTCTGTAACTATCGTACCGCCTGGATTGTTTTCAAGCGCGATAACGCTCGAAAGCGCGATAAGCCTGTTTCTGTTGATCTCCCTGCCGTCCGAATCCACGCACGCCGCGCGGTCAACGTCGGTGTCGAATATAACGCCGAGGTCCGACTTTGACTCGGTAACGGCTTCGGAAATCGAATCCATAGCCTTTTTATTTTCGGGATTGGGAATATGATTCGGGAACATGCCGTCGGGGGCGAGATATCTGCTGCCCGAAACGTCCGCGCCCAAAGGCTTTAACACCTTATATGCATAAAAACCGCCTGCTCCGTTGCCCGCGTCGACAGCAATTTTAAAGCCCCTTAACGGATGCTCAAAATCGGGAGCGTTTACCCCGTTTTTAATCATATCGCAGAGAATTTCACTGTACTCCGACATAAAATCAACTTTTTCGAGTATGCCTTTTTTATCCCCGAATACCGGAATATTCTCCGCAGTATTTAATATATCAACAATATCTTCGGACTCGAAACCGCCCTCGCGGGTGAAAAATTTAAGTCCGTTTTTATCATAAGGGTGATGACTCGCCGTTATCTGAACAGCCGCGTCGCACGAAAGCTTAACGGTCGTCATGAACATTGCGGGAGTCGACGAAAGCGAGCAGTCGAGAACGTGTACGCCGTGCGAGAGCAGAACCTTTATAACCTCGTTCTTAATGCTCTCGGACGAAATACGCGGGTCGTGACCTACGCTTACCGTCATGTTTTCGGGGGATTTGCCGAGTTTTTCAGATGTGAAGCCGACAAACGCGGAGGTGATTTTCGATACGGCTTCAATCGTAAGATCAGCGTTTTCACCGACCGCCGTACCCCTTACGTCGGTTCCGCTTTTAAGAGCCGAAAGAGTCATTGCCTGTCCTCCTTTTAAATATATCAGCCCGCGCCGTTGTTATCGCCGTTATTTCCGTTCGGGTTTTCGGCGGGCGGATTTTCGGGTTCGTTGTCCCCGCCGTTATTCTCGCCCGGGTCGGGGTTCACGGGAGGCTTATTCTCCGTTACGCGGATGGAGACCTGCGTTGTAGTCTCGGGCGCCTTTGTCGTGGTTTCGGGAGCCTTCGTCGTGGTTTCGGGAGCTTTTGTCGTAGTCTCTGCGACGGTCGTAGTCTCCTTTTCCTTTGTCGTAGTCTCTTTTTTCTTCGTTGTAGTTTCGGCGGCTGTCGTAACTGCGGAGTCGGGCTTCGTCGTGTCTTCCTTCTTATGACCCGTGAATATAACAACTGCGATAACGCCTATCGCGACTACAAGAACGCATATTATACCTATTAATATTTTAACGGTCGGCGACATTTTTTCGGGGCGGTGAACGCTCTGAAGCTCGTCGTCATCGCCGTCGTCATAGCCGTCGTCCTCGTCTTCTGCGGGAGCGGGAGGATTATTATTTACATTGTTAAAATTAACGTTCTGCTGATAAGGAGACTGCGCGGCGGGATTGTTTGCGGGATTTCTCGAAATAAACGGGTCGTTTATAACAGCCTCGCTCTCGCCCGAAATGCACGTGATTCCCGACTGCGCGGAGACGGCGAGGGAAATCTCCCTCGGAACGATAACGCTCGACGACATGGTTTCGAGCATATAAGTCATGGCGGGTACAAGCCCCTCAAGATTAAGTCCCTGCGCGCTTAAAGCCTCCGCCTGTTCGGACAGTCTCGCTCTCGCTTCAAGAAGTCTGTTCTTGACGGCGTTCACGGTGATGCCCTCGACCTGTGCTATCTCCTCGAACGAAAGTCCGCTGAAATAGTAGTGCATGAACGCAAGACGCACCTTATCGGGCATAGCGACAATCATTCTGTCCGTCGCTTTCATTTTGTCAACGGTAACTCTGAACGAATTGACCTCTTTAGCCGCTGTCTCCGCGTCAAGGTTAAGCAGAGCCTCTATATTCTGCGACGGGATTTCGTCCGAATCCTCATACGAAGAATATTTTTCGGGATCGGCTCTCTTCAAAAATATCTTACACCTGTTCGAAGCGGCGACATAAAGCCACTTGTCGAAAACGGTCGGATTGCTTATAGATCCTATATTATTATAAACGTATATAAATGTTTCGCGGGTCAGATCCTCGCTCTCGCGCTTCTTGCCCGTGATTTTACAGCAGAGGAAATAAACCCTCTTTTCATACATCGTATATATGTCCCCGAACGCGGTCAAATCACCCCTGCCCATGCGGGAAAGGTATTCGGTTACTTTTTTATATTCGGAACTTACCATATGCTCCACCTCTTCAACTTATTATTTTACAGTATTTATTATAAATTTTCAAGATTATTGTTATAAAATTACTGTACAAATACTTTAATGCGTAATAATTGAAACAGTATTAAAAGAGTTTACAGGTTTGTAACATTCAGCTTCGACTTCTTCGATGCGGTGACTGTCGAGAATGCGGACATCAATGCAAAAGCCATTAACAGAAACGGCATAAACGAGAACGTCGTTTTTGTCCCGACGAATCCGAAAACGAACTGCGAAATAAAGCCGAGGGCGTACGCCCCTCCCATGTGAAAGCCCGTGATGTCCGAGGAAAATTCACTGCCGAATCGCGTCGGAATCGAGTGGAGAATACTCGGGAATACGGGGCCGAAGCCCGTGCCGACAATGAGCAGACCGGCGGCGGCGACGGCTCCCGAGGGAACGGCGAGCAGAACGGAGCCTATAAACGACAGTCCCAGACCGCCGAGAATCATGTAATCGTCCTTTAATTTGTCGGCGATAAAGCCCGAAATGAACCTGCCGAGCATGATTCCGCCGTAGTAGAGCGAGACCCAAAGCGAGGCTCTGTCGGGCGGGAACGAAAATACGTTGACAAAATATGTGGCGCCCCATGTGCCTATAATAAATTCCATACTGCAGTAAAAGCCTATGGAGAGAATCGAAAGCAGTATGCCTTTTTCAGAAAAAATTTTTTTAAGAGAGCCTTTTTGATTTTTCGATTTCTCTTTCCCGTTCGGTGCGTCGATTTTTATCCATTTTTTTAAAAATACGAGAACGATAAGAGCGATACACAGCTGAATTCCTGCGATAACGCGGTAGCCGACGCGCCAGTCGCCCGAATTTTTCAAAAACGCGGACATGATTATCGGGCTTAACGTAACGCCGATTCCCCAGAAGCAGTGAAGCCAGCTCATGTGACGAGCCTTATAATGAAGCGCGACATAGTTGTTGAGTCCCGTGTCGATCGCGCCCGCGCCGTAACCCAGAATGATTGCAAATATTATCATCATCCAAATATTTTTTGCAAAGCTCATTCCGAAAAGTCCCGCGGACGTAATGAGAATCGATACAAACGTAACTCTCGGGGTCGAGAATCTGCGAATCAGAACGCCGGCAAGAAAGCCTGCCCCGCCGGTACACAGCCCGACGATAATGCTGTAAACGGAGGCAAAGCTTTCGGCTATGCCGAGGTCGTTGTGCAGAACAGGCCACGCGACGCCGAATACGGAATCGGGCAGCCCGAGAGAGATGAAAACGATGTAAATTACGGCGAGTATGGTGAACATAAAAATCCTCTTTTTTTGCATTTTTTATAAATTAAATAATGTTTACAATATCCGACAGTGTGTTAAAATAAAAAATAACCGCCCGCATGTCCAAATCGCGGCGGTTATTTTTTAATAATCCATAAAGGGCAAACCGTCTGTCCGGTAACTCCTTGTATTTACATTATATCCGTAAAGCCCCGTTTTGTCAACACTCGCAGAACGGGACTTTTTTTGTATCGCTTAATTATCCCAGTATCGGTTTATCGCAGAATTCGACGGAGTCCGCCGTTGTTTTGTCCGATTCGAAAACTATGATCTCGTTTTCGCCATTTTTCAGGACGGGGGCGGGGACATACAGAGTTTTCTGAGGTCCTGCGGGATTGTAATATCTGCCGAGGTTAAAGCCGTTGACAATCACAATGCCCTTTGTAAAGCCGTCAAGCTTTACAAATGTATCGCACGGCTCGTTTTCTATGTTCATTACTCCCCTGAAAAACGTCGGAACGGACGATTCGCCGTCGTTTTTTACGCTGAATTCGAGATTATCGAGGTTATCCATCGTCAGCGGATACATGTTCCATCCGAAGTGATTCTGAAGTCCCATGCGAACGCCCTTTATGCCCTTTCTGTCGAGGATTTTGGGTCCGTAATTCACCCTGCCCATATTCTCGCAGAGTATGTCGAGCTTTAATTTTTCGCCTTTTTTTACTGCGAATTTTATATCGTCGCAATGTCTCGTACGTTCGTAATATCCCGCGTATTTTTGATTTAAAAGAACGACCGCTCTGTCGTGAACCGCGTCGAAATTCAATGTATTTTCATCTCTCGGTCCGTCAATTTCCGTCGAATAAAGCGTGTAGCCGTAGTACTGACCTATGTCCTCCGTGAATTCGGGAGCGGGAACGGCGACGGGCTTCGAAATGTATTTTAACGCGTCGAAAATCGAAATTTTCTCGGTAAGCTTTACTTTTCCGTACGCTTTTTTCTCCGAATTCTTAACCGTGAGAGGGGGAAGCTCGCCGTACTTTTCCTCTATCATTTTTCTGACTTCATAATAAGCGGGTGTGAGGTCGCCGGCTTCGGACAACAGCGCGTTATAATCGTAGCTCGTGACGGTCGGTTCGTATTTGTCGTAGTAATTCGCGCCGTTCATGAAGCCGAAATTCGTTCCGCCGTGGAACATATAGAAGTTAAGCGACGCGCCCGAGTCGAGCATGTCCTTAAAAAGCCGGGCAAGCTCCTCAGCCTCTCTGACATGATGCTCCTCGTACCAGTGGTCAAACCATCCGCACCAGTATTCCGTACACATTTTGGGCTGTCCGGGTCTGAATTCTTCAAGCTTTTTGAAATTTTCTTCCGGTCGAGAGCCGAAATTCGCGGTACAGAGATATTCCGGCAGAGTTCCGCCCTGAAGCATTGAATCGCACGCTCCGTCGGAGGTGAACAGCAGACAGTCGACGCCGTTCTTTTTATAAATTTCGGCAATACGGCGCATATATTCATGGTCGTCGCCGTAGCTTCCGTACTCGTTCTCTATCTGAAGCATGATAACATTTCCGCCGTTTGTCGAAAGACGGGGAACGACAATAGAGAGAAGCTCACGGTAATAATTCTCAACCTTTGATAAAAAAGTCTCGTCAAGGCATCTGACGCTCATTTCCCTGTAATTCAAAAGCCATGCGGGCAGACCGCCCATCTCCCACTCGGCGCAGATGTACGGACCGGGGCGGAGAATGACGTTAAGCCCGAGTTCTTTCGCCTCGTCGATATACGTGCCGATATCGAGCATTCCCTTAAAATCAAAAACGCCCTCTTCCTTTTCGTGAAGATTCCAGCACGTATACGTTTCGACAGTGTTAAATCCGCACTGCTTTAATTTTAAAAGTCTGTCGTGCCAGTATTCTCTCGGAATTCTGAAATAATGCATCGAGCCGGAGATTATCGTGTACTCCTCGTTGTCAAGATAAAATTTATCGCCCTTATACGTTAAAACCGCCATATATTACTCCTTAAATTTAAACAATTATATCGTCCAGTACCGCCGACGCAAGCGGATAATCGTTCTTGTCCTTCGTAAATTTCTTTACGATATTTTCTAAAAAATTATTCTGCGCCTCTTCCTTCGATTTTTCGAGTTCATACTCCATGTATTTTAATTTAAGAGAGGTCAGAAATTCTTTTTCCTTATAAATTCTAAGTCTGTCAAGCCCTATTTCGTACCCGAGCTTTTCGAGCTGCTCGCACGCGTCGACGCCGTAACGGGAGATAATCCCCCGAAACGTCATCGGGGAGAAATAATATATTCCTCCCTGCAATCTGCCGAACGCTTTTTTCGCGTCTAAGTATCCCATTGTCAGACGTTTCTTTATCATTTCGTCGGAAAAATCAAATGAAGCTCCCAGTTCTTCAGGATTATACGGACGGATGTAAACGATCTCCGCACATGAAAAATCGTCGTTGTGCGCCATGCCCTTCATTGATGAAATGTCAATAACGATAAGTCTGTTTATTCCGCGCCTGCGCAAAAGGCTTACCGGCGTGTTGTCGTAAATTCCGCCGTCGATAAACCACTGATCGTCGGGGCCTATTTTGCTGACTCCTGGGTACTTCGCGGAGGCGAGCAGGTAGTCTATAAGCTGTCCCTCGGGGATATCGTCAATAAACATCTCGGTCGGTGAAAGAGACGAGAGCGAATATGTGACAAAGCCCAGCGGAATACCGCTCTCGCGCACCCTCTGCTCGTCTATGCAGCCGCTTAAAAATTCGCGGGAAGGCGACGCGTCAATTCCCCTGTTTTTGAATATTTCCTTTATAAGAACGCCGTAATTCTTTGAGCTGAAAAGATTGTCGGGGTCTTTTAATTCGCCGTCGATTTTGACTCCCTTGTCAAGCGTCACGCTGTTCCACAGCTTTATCGCGTCCTTATAATTATTCGAAACGATAAGCGCGCCGTTTATTGCTCCTATCGATACGCCCGCGACGGACGAGAATTTAATTCTGAGTTCGCGCATTGCCTGCCATGCGCCCATCTGATACGCGCCCTTAGCCCCTCCGCCGGAGAGAACCAGACCGTACGGTTTTGACATATTTTTCACCTCGGAAAACAAAACTGTTTATATTTATCTTTACAAATAATACATTTTATGCTAAAATAACATCGTTTGCAATATATTTTTGCAAACCTCGGAGCTATCTATAAACGGTAGGCGGTTTGCCCTTTAAAGAGGGCGTTCGCCCTCTTGATTAAGGGGGTGATACCGATGGCGGAAGCGATTGTTTACATAACTCTTGTTCTGTTTAATTTAATCGTTCTTTACATTTTGGTAAAAAAATAACCGCCCACCCAAATTGCGCGGTTATTTTTAACTAAGCATCCGGGTAAACCGTCTGTCGGATGGCTCCCCGCAATTTAATTATAAACGCACGGCGGACTTTTGTCAATCCCGCCGTGTATTTTTATTTATTATGAGACTTGCGATGTTGTTAATAACAATGCGTCAGCAAAATGAAATTCCCGGGTTTCCGTCGGCAAAATCAAAATAAAAAATCTCTGCCTTTACCCCGGGAAGACAATGTCTTCCCCTACATATTTTGTTTACGCTTCAAAATAACACACTATACCGACCGCTGATCACTTATTATAATAAATAACTTCGTGCTTTGCCGTCTCGACTGCCTTTTTCATCATTTCCCCGTCGTATGCCATTGCCTCGGCTTCTCTTGCCGACTCTACCGTAGGTCTTGTTTTCGGGTGCTTGGGCGTAAACACGGTACAGCAGTCCTCATACGGCTGAATCGAAATATCGAACGCGTCGATTTTACGCGATATGTCTATAATCTCACTCTTATCCATGCCTATGCACGGACGGAAAACGGGGATTTCGGCGGCGTCGTCGGTGCATTGAAGCGCGTATATCGTCTGCGAAGCGACCTGACCGACGCTCTCGCCCGTTATCAGAGCCGAACACTTTGTCCTGCGCGCGATTTCATTCGAAATTTTCATCATAAGACGTCTCATTACGATTGTAAACATATCCTCGGGGGCTTTGTCGCGGATAGATTCCTGTATTTCCGTAAAATGAACGGTGTACAAGTCGATTCGTCCGCAGTATTTCGCTACCTTTTTAAGAAGCTCGTGAACCTTTATCTCCGCACGCTCGGACGTATAAGGCGGTGATGCAAAATGAACTGCCGTAAGGGAAACTCCGCGCTTTGCCATCATCCACGCCGCAACGGGGCTGTCGATACCGCCGGAAATAAGTATAGCCGCCCTGCCGGACGTGCCTGTGGGCATACCGCCCGCGCCCTTTATCTGACTGCCTCTGACGAAAGCGTACTTGTCGCGGACCTCGACGGTTACCGTAACCTCGGGGTTGTGAACGTCGACCTTTATTCCGGGGTAATTTTCGAGAATAACGCCGCCGACCTCGTCGCAGATTCGAGGCGAATTGAACGGGAATTTCTTATCCGAACGCTTCGCCGCGACCTTGAACGTCTTAGCAAACGACAGCTCATCCCTTAAATATTCGACCGCCGTTTTCTTGATAACCTCGATATCCTTATCGCACGCGGCGGCTCTCGAAAGAGCCGCAACGCCGAAAACATGCTTTATAACCTCGACCGCCTCGTCGAGATCCTCGTTCTCATTATCGGGTTCAATCGTAATCGTCGACTGCGCTTTCGTGAAAGTGAAGCTTCCGACCTCCTCTTTCAGCCTGTTTTTGATGTTTTTAACGAGAATATCCTCGAACGTCGAACGGTTGAGTCCCTTTAACGCGATTTCTCCGTCCTTTAACAAAATTACTTCCTTCATAATTTATAAATCCTTTATCTTCTTATTCTCGAAACCGCGGCGGCGATTGCGTCGACGGTTTCGTTCATTTCCTCGTCCGTAGTAAAGCGCGACATGCTGATTCTGATTGCCGAATGCGTCCTGTCCGAGGGCAGTCCTATCGCCTTTAAAACCTCGGAATCGTGTCCTCGCTTGCATGCCGAGCCCGCCGAGATGTAAATTCCCCTTTCGGAAAGTGAATTTACGACAGTCTGCGACGGAAGCCCCGTCACGGACATATTAATAATATAAGGGAGAGAATCCGCCGGCGAATTTATATAAACGCCCGGAATTCTCGTGACCTTTTCGATAAATCGGTCACGGACTCCCCTTACCTTTTCAAATGAAGCGTCTATGTCGCCGAGCTCGGCAGCCGCCGCTCCGAAGCCTGCGATATTCGGCATCGCCTCGGTGCCGGAGAAAACGCCGTTTTCCTGTCCGCCGCCGACGACGTAGGGCTTGATTCGTACGCCTTTTTTTATATACAGCGCGCCCGCGCCCTTGGGACCGTGAATTTTATGACTGCTGACGGAGATTAAATCCGCTCCTATCTTCGACGGCTTTACGTGAATTTTTCCGAACGCCTGTACCGCGTCGACATGAATCAACGCAGGTGCGCCCGCTCGCATTACCGCCGTTTTGATATTCTGAACCGGGTTTATTGTACCAAGCTCGTTATTCACCATCATAATCGATACGAGAATCGTATTTTTATTTATAACGGAATATAAATCGTTTAACGAAAAACGTCCGAAATTATCCGGGCGGAGTCTTATTACCTCGAAGCCCTGCTCCTCAAGTCTTTTCATAGCCTCGTTAACGCTCGGATGCTCAAGCGAGGTTGTGACTATTCTGTTTCCCCTGCGCCTGTTCGCATAGACCGCGCCGAATATCGCGGTGTTGTTAGCCGCGGTTCCCGACGAAGTAAAGTAAACCTCGTCCGGAGAGCATGAGAAAGCGCGCGCAATCCTTGCTCTCGCATTTTCGAGCACGCGCGAAGCCTCAACGCCTTTTTTATGAAGAGACGACGGGTTGCCCCACGAGTGAGTAAGCGTTTCAACCATTTCGTTTACCGCCTCGGGACAGACCTTTGTCGTCGCGGAGTTGTCAAGATATATTTCCAAAGCTGAAGCTCATTCCTTTCGAATTAATATATCAGTATATAATATTCAGATACCCGGTATAATGTGAAGCATTATCATGTATACACCGATGCCGGAGATTATAGAAAAAAAGAGAGACGAAGCCCGGACCTAAAACGATGTAACCCGCCGTTACGGGCAGGGATGTCTTAAACGAGTATAAAATTGTTTTCCTTTTCATTTGTGAAAAGCCTTTGCTTCTTTTTTCTTTTCCTCTTCAATAACGAATTTACCGTCAAACAATTGTATTATAACAAATAATGTATTAAAATGATAGAGGAAAAACAATAATTTACACATTCATTTAATAAACCGTGAATATAATTATTACGCACTACAAATAACGGAGGAAAAACATGAACGTCGCATTTTTTATTAAACCCAAGCAGGACACAGCTTATCTTTACAGCGATTTCAGCATTCGTCAAGCGCTCGAAAAGATGAAAAACTGCGGATACACGGCGATTCCGGTTATCTCGCGCGAGGGGAAATACGTAGGAACGGTAAGCGAGGGCGATTTTCTCTGGCTTATATTAAAAGAGGGCGCGTCGCTCGAGGACGTATCGCTTATAAAGGAGCTTGAACATATCCCCGTGACGAAAATAATTAAATCTGAAAAATACAAGGCGGTAAATTTCAGTGAGAATATAGAAAAGCTTTTTAATATGGCACTTGAACAAAATTTCGTACCCGTTGTCGACGACCTCGGCTCGTTCAGCGGAATCGTAACCAGAAGGTCTATACTGTCGTATTTGATGAATACAATGTAATACCGACGAAAAGATTCTTTATTTTTATTACAGTATTAATCATAAAATTCAAGAATTAATTATAAAATTCGAGAATTAATCATTTTAAGCCGAGAATTAATTATAAAATTCAAGAATTAATCATTTTAAACATAGAATTAATTATATAATTAATTTGAATCGTTAATTCAAAAGAACCCCGGAGCTTTTCCGAGGTTCGTTTTTTTATTATAAATCCCCTCTTATATATTTTTGATTCTGACTTTTCGGCTTATCGGGATTCAGCATCCTTATATCTCCGCTGTCGATAAGAGGTTTTAAAATATGAGACATAACGTGATTTTTTGATTTGCCGATAAAATCGACAATCTCCGTACGCGTTCTCGGAGTCGAGCAAAAATCAATAAGCGATTCGTTTATATTCGCAGAATCGAAATACAGCCCGTTTTTCATAACAACCTTAAATTCGCCGTGAAGCACGGAAAAAATCGGCGCGGGCAGTCCCGCTTTCGAAAACTCGTTTCGCATTGTCGGAATTCCCGAATACCTGTTCTCTGTAATTTTCAAAAGCTCGAGCATATTTGCAAGCTCGGCATTTCTCGTCTCCGGGCGGACTTTTCCGAGCGCGTCAATCGTAATTTTACCGTAAAGACCTCCGCTGTTCGTTATCTCCATCCTGTCCCGGTACATTTCGATTCGAACGGGTACGTTTTCTGTATAAATGCTGTAATCCCTGTGAACGAGCGCGTTGAGAATAGCTTCACGCACAGCTTTAATCGGATATTCGGGTCGGTCAATTCTGCGTCCGTTTTCATCTATTATCGTTTTCGTACGGCTGTTTTTTCTCACAAATTCGACAGCTTCGCCGAGCATATCGGGAATCGCTCCGGTAATTCTTTTATTGTCAATAAAACGCTCACCGTCGCCGCCGACTGTTCCGTGTTCGGTACCGGGGAGAGCTACCGCGGTAATGCACAGCCGGGGAAAGTACGTCTGCGGGTATAAAGAAAAAGTCATCAGCCCCGCAAGCGTGGGAACGCCCTTTACGGTTATACCCATTAAATCCATTATATCTTTTTCGCTCACATTTTCAGAAAGATTTTTTCGCTCGTCCTTTACGGCTTTAAAATAATCGTCAAGGCGGTCTTTATTTATCATTATATTAAAATCCGCATTTTCAACCGTTCTGATATCGTCGCGTGTTCTCTTTCTGAACGCGTCATAGCTGTATATTTCGTATTCGCTCATCGGTTCGTCGGATTCGCCGACTCTGACATACGAACCCTTTACCCTGCCGACGCCCCTGTAAAAAACGGGACGTTCGGAAATATCAACGCCGGGAATTTCTGCGGAAACGATAATTTTTCCGTCCTCTTCACACACGGTAAACAAGGCTCTGACAACAGGCTCCATCTGCTTGCACTGCTGGTTTACTTTTTTCTGTAAATCCTGCGCGTCGTAAACGCCGTTTACTGAATAATTGTCGCTCTCGTCTATTCCGAATATTATAATACCGCCGCCGTCCTGATTCGAAAACGACGATAATGTGTCAAACAACCGCGTGGGACACCCTTTCGCCGCCGATTTAAGCTCGATTGTCTGCGTTTCGGTTTTCATACGCCTTATATCGGATATCAATTTTTTTAAATCCTCGCTCTGCATAATATGTCCCTCCTGTTTAACTCTTGAATTTATTATACAACATTAATTATATTTTATCAAGATTAATTATAAAATTCGAGAATTAATTATAAAATTCAAGAATTAATCATTTTAAACATAGAATTAATTAT
>UQQT01000002.1 GCA_900543395.1 uncultured Oscillospiraceae bacterium
TGTAACGGGTTAACCCCTGTTCGAGGGTTCGAATCCCTTGCTCTCCGCCATAAAGAGAACTGCAAGCCTTATTTTTCAAGGTTTGCAGTCTTTTTCTTTTCATAAATACTTTTATTATATCGCAAGGTCAAACCCTCTTTTATCTTGCATTTGTCACTGTTTTGTCACTGTAATGTCTTTGAAAGTATCGTTAAGAGCGTTAATAACAGGCTTCTGCATATCTGTTAAAAGGTGAGAATATATATCAAGGGTTATTCGTGAATCCGAATGACCTAACATTCCGCTTGCTACCTTTGGGGATATGTTCTTTAATAAAAGCAATGTAGAATACGAATGTCTAAGGTCGTGAATTCTAATATCGGGTAGATTACATTCTTGAAGTGCTTGTTTGAAATGCTGACTAAGGGCAGAACAAGACAAGATACAACCCGTAAAATTATAGAAAACATAATTATCGGGATTAAAGCCCTCTATCATCATATAGAAATCAGATTGATACACTTTCCAGTTATCAAGGACTGAAACAATAATATCGGGTAAAGCTAAGAATCTGTTACTATCGTCCGTTTTACAATTTGAAAAGTAATAACCGCCTTTTGACGGTGTAGCCGTTCTCTGAATATGTAACCTCGAACTGCGTGTCCGGCGAGACCATGTGCCGTATGATGTGTGGGAGCGGCAGGGTTTTCTGCAAATCACCGAGGGCAATGTGGTTCATTACGGCTACATTGAGAAATTTATTGAGCAACTTGGTGAGCGTTTCAACATACGAGAAATCGCATTTGACCGCTGGGGCACTGTGCAGATGGTGCAGACCCTTGAGAGTATGGGTTTCACGGTCATTCCTTTCGGACAGGCCTTCAAGGATATGTCTCCGCCCACAAAGGAGCTGATGAAGCTGGTATTGGAGCGAAAAATCGCACACGGCGGACATCCCGCTCTTCGCTGGATAATGGATAACATCTTTATACGAACCGACCCGGCGGGAAACATCAAGCCGGACAAAGAAAAATCCACAGAAAAAATCGACGGTGCTGTGGCAACAATCATGGCGTTCGACCGAGCGATACGGTGCGGGAACGACATGACAGAAAGCGTTTATGATTCAAGAGGGCTGCTTTTCATCTGACCTTCGCATGTTTTCCCTTAATCTTGGCACAATAATAAGGGCAAATTCGCTTAGCTATTGACTATTCCATTAATTTATGCTACTATTTAAGGGAATAAACACAGAGGCAATGAAATGAGAACCTTTAATTATTCCGCAATTTAGAATCAAAAATGGGATTCGGACATCCTCGGACTGATTGCAGCGATATATAAGGAAGCGGGCAAACAAGAGTTGTATTTAAAGCAGCGCCCGAAAGAATTTGAAAAGCTCGTGGAAATTGCCAAGATACAGAGTACCGAGGCATCGAACGCCATCGAGGGTATTGTTACAACGAATACGCGAATCCGGCAGCTTGTTGAAGAAAAGACGACGCCGAAGAACCGTGACGAGCAGAAAATAGCCGAGTATCGAGATGTTCTTGCTATCATTCATGAGAGCTTCGATGCCATTCCCATTACGCAGAACTACATCCTGCAGCTTCATAAAATTCTCTGCAGCCATATGAATAATCCGGTAGCAGGCCGCACAAAGACTGTCCAGAACTATATCAGCGCCACCTACCCGGACGGTCATGCGGAAACATAGTTTACACCGCTTGTTCCGTTTGAAACACCGAAAGCATTGGATAGAATCAGTTTCTTACATACGACGATTTATGCGGCAAATCGCTCAAAAGCCGTATCGCTTACATATGGACGCCGACGGAGAGGGCAAAAAGAAAGCGCTGCTTATTGCGTTCGCAGCTGCGGCGGCTTCGGCTGTGATATCGGCATCTATTTTCGGAATGAGAAAAAAATGACAAACGACGCACTTACGGAGATGGAAAAAATACGACAACCGTATTTTGCGGAAAGATATTTGATTTAAAGCACGATGAAATAATTCTTCCGAACGGCAGGACGGGAATAAGAGAGTATGTGGTTCACAAGGGAGCCGCCTGCGTTGTTCCGCTTACGGATGACGGATGCGTGCTGACTGTTCGTCAACACCTTTATCCCCTTAAAGAAGTCCTGACGGATATTCCCGCAGGCAAGCGTGACAGCGTAAACGAGCCGCCGCTTGAAGCCGCAGAACGGGAATTAAAAGAAAAAAACAGGGGCATCGGCGGATGAAATGATTTTTCTCGGCGAATTTTACCCGACCTGTGCGTACTCGACGGAAGTCATATATATGTATCTTGCCCGTGAGCTTCACTTCGGCGGCACGAATCCGGACGACGACGAATTTATCGAAACGCAAAACATTTCCCTTGACGAATTAATCGGGGAAATTCTTAACGGCAATATCAGAGACGGCAAAACTCAAGCCGCCGTTCTGAAAGCATATTATTTACTAAAAAACGAAAGGAGAAGTAAAAAATGACAAATGCTCTTTACGCAATCAGAAAATTTCTCGCACTTTTATTTATCGGAATCATTTTCATCGGCGTCAAACCAAACGGTGCCGAGGTGCATACGGTGCTTGATGAAGAAAACTGCAAGCTCAGTGCCTTTATCGCATCCGACGCACACATTGAGGGAAATCAGTTCGGCAAGCTCAGCAACTTCGGAAGAATGCTGCGTGATGTCAAAAACACCAAATACGAAAACGACGCAATTGTATTTCTCGGCGATAACACAATGAACGGACAGCACATCGAAAATATGTTCTTCTTCGGTGCGATTAAAACAGTTTCACCTGCGAAAAATACCCTCGTGGCACTCGGAAACCACGATGTCAACAACGGCGAAGGCAAATACAAGGAGCTTTCGGAAAGATATATCGCATATAACAATATGTTCTGCGAAGTCGGAATCGAAAAGCCGTACTTTTTCAAAATCATAAACGGCTATTACTTTGTTTTCCTTGCAACGGAGGAGTCCACCTCCAATGAAATGGAGATATCGGACGAGCAGCTTACATTCCTCAGAGAAACAATGAACGCCGCCTCCGCAGAAGGAAAACCGGTGTTTGTTTTCAATCATCATCCTCTCGACAGAGAGCTTAGCGGCAAGGGCGGTTCAATAAGAGGCATTCTCAATGACTACAAAAATGTTTTCTACATTTACGGTCATATGCACGCTCCGCTCTCGCATGACTACACCGTAAGACAGGAGGGCAACATAACAACCGTTTGCGTGCCGATTTTTACTTCCGTTGACTCGTCGGACGAAACAGGCGAAAGCTCCGGTGTAGGCTTCCAACTTGAGGCATACGAAAACAGTATCGTATTCCGTGCCCGTAATTGCTATGACGGCAAATGGCTCGAAAACTACAAATACACATTCGATATAGCATAACCGTTACGAATATATAATATAAGCAACATACTAAAATATCGGTTAAAAAATTCATTCCGGTTTTACATTATAAAGCGAAGATAAACCGTACAGCGAAATCCCTCGACAGTGACGATTCTCAGGTCGCCGCCATCGGGGTTTTTCTTATGATTTCGGTTTGCTCTTTATCCCCTCATGCCGAACAAGATGTCGGTGGACAGAGATAAAAACGGGCATTTGTATTACACCTATTACCGTGGCTCGGACGAAGCTATCAAGAATAAGAAGTTTGGCGTAACGCTTTGTCCCTCGGATGTACTCCACACTCCGGGACTCGGCTTTGACGGCATTGTAGGATACAGTCCCATTGCCATGGCAAAAAACGCCATAGATATGGGCGAATGACAGTCAAGTTCCAAGATGGCACAAAAATTGATGTCTAACCAAAAGCACGAAACCGCAGGTTTAACCGCCTTCGGTCTTTTTGTGGCATAAAATATGCACCCCCTTAAAACTAAAATGCACCCCCTCCGACTGCAGGTTGCACCCCCATAAAATAGTTTCTATTAAAATTAAAGTCATTTGCCATAAAAATCACCGTAATTTTGATAGAATTACGGTGATTTTTTATTATTTTTAAAATTCTATATTACAATATAATAATTATAATGTATCATATTTGCAACGGCTTAGAAAAAGCTGTCATGTTTTAGTCTGTCGGCGAAGGTGTCGGGGAAAGAATTATCAATCGAAGATATTGGACGGAATATTAAGCTCACGGCGTGTTTCACTGTCGACATGACGGTCTGACGGAAGCGCCGCAAGATAATCATAATTCTTTTGCGGGATATCGGGATTTCCCTTTGAATAGCTCGGTAAAAGCATATCGCCGGCAACGGCGGGATCGGTACAGCGTGCATCATTTCGCCATTTTTCACGCTCCTCAGGGCTTCTGAGGTTGGGGATCTCCATCTGTCTGCCGCCGTCAAGGACGGAGAAATATGAAAACATTCCCGGCAGGAACATATCAAGCGCTTCGTAAACATCTATCGTGTCGGCGTTGCGGTTGCCGCGCAGCTTTTCGATGAGATTATGCATAACATAGTAATCGGAGCCGCCGTGTCCTGCCGCCTCCGCAGTCTTTGTCAGAGAATCCTCGGTCGAAGTTAACACAGGCTCAGACTTATTGTCGCCCTCGTTTTTATCGCAGTTGACATAAAGCGTCGCCTTACAGCCGCTTTCAGCGGGAGAATCCTCTCTCGCACTCTCCATTCTGCCTTTCGAGCCGTAAATTGAATACCAAATTGAGTTTTTTGACGGAGCTACACCGTGTATGCTCTTGATAATAGCTCCGTTTTCAAGCGTTATCATTTCAATTCCGAAAGCGCCTGACTTTGCGCCCATCCTCTTTGCTCTTTCATTGAACGGAGCTTCAAATCCCGTAACTCTTACGGGGCGAAGTCCCGTTATATGAATAAGCGGTCCTATTGAATGCGTACAGTAATAAAACGCACTCATTGTGTTGCGCCAGTGATTGGGTTCGGCAAAAGTATACATATGCCAGCCGGATTCGCAGTTGTGCATATACTCACCCTCGCCGTATTCAAAGCTGCCGAGAACGCCCTTGCGGTAAAGCTCTCTCATCTTTTTCGGAGCAGGCATATAAGCATAGTTTTCGGCATAAACGTAAGTCATTCCTGTTCTTTCTACAGCCTCGACAAGTTCGACCGCCTCCTTCATCGTCTGAACGGGCAGAACCTCGCTGAGGACATTTTTGCCTGCCTCCATACACCTTATCGCATAAGGAGCATGTTCGTTAGCGTAGTTTGCGAGAACAACACAGTCCATATCGTGCTTTAGGAAATCGGCAAAGTCGGTATAGTACGTTATCAATCCGTCTGCGCCGTATTCCATCTCCGCTTCTTCAAGCCGTTCCTTTCTGAAATCGCATACAGCAACAAGCTCGGCATTTCCGGAATGCTTGCAGTAATTCATCATTGTTTTTCCTCTGCCTGCGCCGAGTACGCCTATCTTGTATTTTTTTGCCTTCGAGCGGCGGTATACCGTCTTGTAATCCGAGCCGTCCTCATAGAGCATACGAACCGATTCTATGCCGTATTTTTCGAGAATATTTTCCCACCGATCATACATTCCGAGGTCATATTCGACAGGCAGAAATCCGCTCGACAGGTAGCTTTTTACCGCACCCTCACGGAATTCGTCCGTAGTTAAGTGTATATATTTCAAGTCTCTTTCGGACAAATGGTTCAACGCAAGCATATTCAGATATTTTGAAAGACCCTTTTTTCTGAAATCTTCACGAATCGCCACCATATGAATGTCTCCGGTATTATCCTCAGCATGAACAAAGGCTGTTACCGTTCCGATATGCTCACCGTTATAATCCAGAAAAAAGACATCCTCTTCGGGGATTATATCCTTTTTTTTCAGAATATTTTTGTCAAATTCTTCGTCTGAGCCATCGTCATTTATCAAGCCGCCGTTTTGACAGCAGCCGCACCACGCTTTTTTGTCGGCTTCGCTCTTATAATTCGATACGGAATAACCGGACGGAAGCTTAAACTGTTTAACAGGAATTCCCGGTAAGCGATACATTTTCAACTGTGACATTTTATCATCTCCGTTTTTTTAGTCTTGAATATATCATACAAAAACAAAAGTAAAATTTAGAGTCTTTTCATATAAAACCTTACGGCTGACAGAAAGTTTTCTTCCGTAAGGTTCTTATTTTATCACCGAAACCGCTTGTTGTGATACTTAAAGATTCCCCGTCACAGAGCGTTTCTGCGGCGGGGTTTTGTGCGTTTTACGGTCGTTTCGGCATAATAAGCCTTTATAATCGTTAAAAGGCTGCGGTAAATATTAATTCAATGAAATATAAAACTTTCAGTATCCCTTGAACAGCCGTGCAGATATTTGGTTTATCTGTTTTTGACCGGAAGACTGATCTCAAATACCGCTCCCGAGTCGTTTTCTGCTTTTATCGTACCCTTGTGCAGAGAAACTATCTCCTTTGCAAGGGCAAGTCCTATTCCGGCACCTCCCTTACGGGTGCTGAAAAAGCGGTCGAAGATATGAGGCAGAAGCTCCGGCTCGATGCCTTCGCCGTCATCCCGGATATGAACAACGGCTTTCCCGTTTTTCTGTCTGCATTCGATTATTATCTGCTCTTTAGCATATCGCAGGGCGTTTGTGATGATATTCGTAAAAGCACGCCGCAGTTGAATTTCGTCACAGCCGACAAGAACCGGACTGTTGTCAAAATGAGGTATGATATGAATATTTTTTTGCTTTGCAATATTCTCAGTGCTTCGCATGCAGTCATAGAGAAGCTCTCGAACATCAGAAGTATGAAAGTCCTCTTTCAATTGACCTGCCTCAAGCTTGGAGAGGGTAAGCAGTTCCTCAATCAGAGAGGACATCCTCTCGTTCTCTTCAAGTATTATGCCCGACGCTTCAACAGGCTCAAGAACCCCGGTGTGTATTCCTTCCGCACATCCCTGAACAGCCATTATCGGAGTTTTCAGCTCATGCGAAATGTTTTGAAAAAACCATTTTTGCGATTCATGCGCAGTCTCAACATAACCGCCGAGCTTACGTCCGAAAAGGCAAATCAAGACAGTTAACACTGCGAGCACAGCAAAAAATACGGCGTTAAGATAAGTCGCATACTGCATGACAGCTCCGACATCCACATAGAGAATGTAAGAAAACGCGTCCTCATATTCGTCGGCTTCAACCTGAGTTATTCGGAAAACAAAACGGCTGCCGCCGATTCTGAGGGTATGAAATTCATCTACGGCGGGTTTTTCGTTCAAACAGTGATTTTTCAGCAGGTATTCGGCTTTTGATAGGTGGTCTGAAGGAGAAAGCTCGCCCTCAATTTCAAGATACCGTACGCTCGGCGTTAGAAAATGCTCGTCTTTATTATCCTGCTCGTCTGCGGTATCGATATAGGGAAACGGTTCACTGCTGTCATCCTCCGAGAGTATCGCTTTTTTTGCCTCGGCAGTCAAATACTGCGGAATAAAGATATTGACGACAGCGAGAAGTGACGCAAAAACAACCAGCATCGTGCCGAGAACGGAAAGCGTTATTTTTCTTTTTATGTTCTTCATTTTCCGTCTCCCTTTGTGTGTAATCGGTAGCCGTAGCCCCAGACCGTTTCGATCAACACATCGCTGTCTGCCGAGGTAAGCTTACTGCGAATCCTGCGCAGTGTTTCATCGGTTACTCTTGTTTCCACATCGTCGTTATATCCCCAGATATGTTCGAGCAGCTCGTCGCGTGAAAATGCCTTGCCGTTGCCGCGCATTAAAAACAGGAGCATTTTCAATTCATTAGGAGAGAAGGCGAGGGGTTTTCCCTTGCAGAAAAGCTTCTTCTCGTCACCCGAAAAATGTAAGTCGCCGACGGTAATGTCCTTGTCCATGGCGTCTGCGCCCCGCTCCATTTCAACACGGCGGAGAAGCGCTTTAACGCGCATTAAAAGCACTGTAGGACGAAAAGGTTTGGTCAGATAGTCGTCTCCGCCCTGAAGAATTCCGTTAACGTAGTCATATTCGGTATCCTTTGCCGTGAGCAGAATAATCGGAACCTTATCCTTCTCGCGGATGAGACGACAGCAGGTCAGTCCGTCCGTGCCGGGCATCATTATGTCAAGAATAACAAGATCGGCGCGTCTTTTGAAAAACGCACTTAAAAGCGCGTCTCCGTTTTCGAACGCGCACACTTCATATCCGTCATTTTCAAGAAAGCTGTAAAGCGTTTCTCTTATGTTTTTTTCATCCTCTGCGATGTATATAAGCTGTTTCATGATCCCTCCGTAGAAATTCAGAGCCGTTCCGCTCGGAAACGGCTCTATATTTGTGGATTATCTGCGCTTTTTTTTCGCAGAGCGAAGAGTTACACACCGTGATTAAAAGGCCATATCCGGGTCATTTGCAGCAACCTTTACATCATACTCATCGCTGACGCGATCCCAAAGCTCAGTATTTCTTTCAAGAACCTCCGTAATTTTGTCATTGATACCGTCTATTTCGTCATAAAGCTTGTCGGCGTTTTCATCGGTCATGCGTGCGTATACGGCGTCAATCTGTTTCTCATATTTTGCAAGCTCGTCAAGGTCGGCAAGAAGAAGCGCTCTTTCTTTTTCGCTCAGAGTGTCGAGATTTCTGACAAACGTTTCATACGAATAATCTTCCTCGCAAAGGTCGTTGAGATCGGCCTCGTTCAGTTCAAAGGTCATATCCGTTTCGTTTGCGGCGATCTGTTCGTCGTACTCATCATAAACACGATCCCAAAGCTTTGTATTATTTTCGAGGACTGATGTAATTTTACTCTCGATACCGTCAATCTCATTGTAAAGCTTGTCGGCGTTATCATCTGTCATGCGTGCATAGATGTCGTCAATTTGCTTTTCGAATTCTTCAAGACGGTTAAGGTCGTCGATAAGAGTTGCTTTTTCCTTCTCGGTCAGCGAGCTCATATTCTTAACAAAGCTCTCCATTGAAGGTGAATTGCAGTTCTCTGATGAACTTGCACAAACGATTTCGGGCATTGTCTCAATTTTATCTTTCTCTCTGCCTTTCGGAGAAGAGGCGGCCGCCGAAACGGTAACAGCGCTCAATGCAAGAATAAGTGTTGCTGCGATTGCAATAATGTTTTTTTTGTTTTTCATAATAAGTGCTCCTTTGAATTGATTTGCGGATTTCCCTTCCGCAACATAAGCATAGCAAAAAAGAAAGCCTTATTCACCGAAAAAACGGTTGAAAGTTGTCACAAATTTGTAAGAGTCAAAAAAGCACGGCATAAAAATATATAAACGGTTTCCGACACGGTCAGCAGGCGTTACGCAGACGTCACCGTAAATTCTACGGGCATTTTGGCTTCTTTTGATATTAGTCTGTACCCCTTTGTTTTATAACTGACTGTCAAGCGATAAGTTCCCTCTTCAAGAGGCATGGGAACAGGTTCCGAGTAAACGGCTCTTTGCCGGAAAAGAACCTTAATATCCGTTGATTCTCCCGGATTAAGCTTTGACATATAAACAAAATCATTATCGTCAAGCATCTGATCAAACGGGATTTCTACCCACTGATCGTCCTTTTTCATTTCAACGGACTCTACGAGAATATTAAGGTCAAGCATTTTTCCCGTTTTGTTTTCAAATATAAATACAGCGGATGTGTCGCCGGCTTTTATTTCTTTTTCGGGCGTTATGGTTGCTTTAAACATATCTCCCGGAATGAAAAAAGAAATAATGATTAAAAAAATCGTTATTATTTTAGTCATTGTCTGATCCTCCTGTACACAGTATTAAATTATTTTGTCGGAAACCGTTTTTGATATTTTTTGTTATTCAATAGAATTTCGCTGCAGTCTATTAACATTTACATAGGAAAAGCAACGGCAATTGTTGTTCCGATATCGGAGCTGTCCTCAACCCGAACCTCACCGCCGTGCAAGGCGGCAATCTCCCAGACAAGCGACAGCCCGAGTCCTACGCCTCCGTATTCCCGGCTTCGTGATTTGTCAACACGGAAAAAGGGCTGGAAAATACTTTCCCGGTATTGCTCGGGTATTCCGTATCCGGTGTCGGATATTCTGATGACGAGATGTTTTTCCTCTTTTGATGACTTAACCCTGACCGTACCGTTCGGACGGTTATATCGTATTGCATTCTCCGTAAGATTAAAGAGCATTCGATATATCAGAGTATCGCTGCCTGTTAAAACACCGCTGCCGTCAAATTCAAGAGAAATTCCGTTTCTGTCCGCAAGGGGAGAAAGGTCAGTAAAAATCTCTTCAATCATCGGGGCTATCTCAATTCTGTCATTGCAGGGAACTGTGCGAAGCTCACTCATCTCAAGCAAGGTTTTCGTCATTTGAGACATCCGTTCCGTCTGTTCACGCAGAAGCTTAAGAAAGTCCGCAGTTTCAGGAAGGACATCGGGGTGCTCGGCGGAGAATAACTCAAGCTGAGCCTGCATCAGCGCAAGCGGAGTGCGAAGCTCATGCGCGGCATTTCCCGTGAACTGCCGTTGGGCTGTAAAGCCCTCGTCAAGACGGTCGAGCATGCTGTTGAATGAAACGCTGAACTGTTGAAACTCCGGCAGAGCATCCTCGGTAATCTTCATATCCGTTAAGTTGTTAGGCTGAACCTTTTCTACTTGAGAAGCAAAGGAACGCAAGGGTTTCAACACATGTCCGCTGACAAAATATGCTAACACACCGCCGATAAGTGTTACAACCGCCGTAATGCACCAGTTTGTAGCGATAAAGGAATCCTGAACGCCGTGTATGATAATCGTCAGTTCATTATCGGCATCTTTTTGCTTCGGATCGAAGAAACCCGGTTCATCCGACGCTGTGTCGCTGAATTCGGAAACATAAGAACCGATCGAGTCCATATAATACCTGCCGGAGCAGCTTAAAAGACAATTCATTGCGATGCAGGTCACACCGATCAAAAACGATGTCATTATGGTGATGCGCCATTGCAGGGAAAGCTTTTTCATCAGATGTTTTCCTCCATAACATATCCCTCGCCGATACGGTTATGTATGGGGTCATATCCGAGGGCTGCCCGCAGTTTTTTACGTAAAGCGGAAATATGAACCCGAATCGAATTGCTGAAAAAATCCACACTGTTATCCCAAACATGTCCGATAAGCTCTTCCTGACTTACGGGACGTCCCTGATTCAACAGCAGATATTCAAGAATCGCCGCCTCTTTTCTGGTGAGAGTCAGTTTAAGTCCGTCAGCTGTAGCTATTCTCGCTTTTGTATCGAAGGATATTCCTCCGCATGTCAGGATTACGTCGTTTTGCGTGAACTGACGCCGGGTCAGACTGCGTATTCTTGCCTCCAGCTCTTCTAAATGAAATGGCTTTGATAAATAGTCATTTGCTCCGGCATCAAGTCCTTTTACCTTGTCGGCAACCTCACTGCGTGCGGACAGAATCAGAACCTTCGTGTCCCTGTCTGTCTGACGAAGAGTGTGCAGTACCGTCATGCCGTCGGCGTCGGGCAGATTTAAGTCAAGCAGTACAAGGTCATAGCTTTCGATACCGAGCAGCTCGATTGCTTTATTTCCGTCATAGCAATAATCAACACTGTAATCAAGACGTCGCAGACTGCGGACAATCGTCTCGCAAAGTATTTTCTCGTCCTCAACAACTAAAATATGCATAAAAACAACTCACTTTTTTCGGTCTGATTAATTATTCAAAGACCTATATTATAATAGAATTATATAAAGAATTATTATATAATTATACTTTTTCACTAATGAACGCTGAGCCTAAGCGGTATGATTCGTCAGAACCATAAAATCACAGAGGCTTGCATTCTTACTTTGTATTATAATGTTATTATATCATACAAATATAAGATTTCTGTTAAGTTTTTTTCTTAACGCAGATTTTATATCCTCAGTGCTACAATGAGAGCACAAAGGAAAGGAGTGACCTCATTGGTTTTATCAAAAAAAGCCTTGCTTCAAACCGTGCTGCTTATCGGCGCAGCCGCAATGCTGTGCTTCGGAGCTCTGCGCGGAGAGGCGGATACCGTGCTGAGCAAGGCGATCAGACTGTGTCTGGAGTGTGTGGGAATTGGATAAAAAGAAATCTGTTAATAAAAAAAATTCTGACAGTAACAAAAAAACCGTATCACAATTTTTATCACGCTTCCGACTCCTTATACAAGCGGCGGCAACTCTTCTGACCAATATTCATCTGCCTAATTTTTTTAAAGGAGGAATTTATCAAGGAAAGGGAAAAGCCGTCTGTGTTCCCGGACTGAACTGCTATTCCTGCCCGGGGGCAACGGGAGCATGTCCGATAGGCTCGTTTCAGGCAGTTGTAGGGTCGTCAAAATTTGCTTTTTCCTACTACATAACGGGCTTTCTTATTCTGCTGGGCGTATTGCTGGGACGTTTCATCTGCGGCTTTTTGTGTCCGTTCGGCTGGTTTCAGGAGCTTGTGCATAAAATTCCGACAAAAAAATTATCCACAAAAAAGCTAAAGGGACTAACGTATGTAAAATATGCCGTCTTACTCATAACGGTAGTTTTACTTCCCGCCCTTGCAGTCAACGACGTCGGTATGGGAGATCCGTACTTTTGCAAATATCTCTGTCCGCAGGGGGTTCTTGAGGGAGCGATTCCTCTCTCCGCCGTTGATTCCGGTCTGCGCGACGCGCTCGGATCGCTATTCACATGGAAGCTCGGTATTTTAATCGTTACGATTGTTCTGAGCGTGCTTGTTTATCGCCCGTTCTGCAAATGGCTTTGTCCGCTCGGCGCTTTTTATGCACTGTTTAATAAAGTATCGCTTCTCGGAATGAAGGTCGATAAAAACAAGTGCGTCTCCTGCGGAAAATGTGCAAAGGCATGTAAAATGGATGTGGATGTAACCAAAACCCCGGATCATACAGAATGTATCCGCTGCGGTATGTGCGTTAGCGCCTGTCCTACGGATGCCGTAAAATTCCGCTACGGCTTTTGCAAGGAAAAAGAGAACGGCTGTTGTGCAAAAAAAGAAAACAAAGAAAAAACAAATACAGAAAAGGAGTAATTATTTATGAAATCTTTAAAAATTCTTACCGTACTTACCGCTTTACTGCTTGTTGTCAGCCTTACCGCATGCAGTGTTTCAAAAGGAAAGGAAAACAAAGGCAATGATTCCGAGATAACATCGATACTCGCATCAGACGCCAAAACAATGAAAGAGGCTTCCGAAATGCACAAAAAGCTGATGGCTCGCGAAACGGCGATTTTATCAGAAAACAACGCTCTTTGGGAAAAAGTATTTATGTCAGCCGACAAAGGAATGACAATGATTGAGGACGGCGGAAATTACGGCGATTTTCTTCTTAAAACGATTGAAAACGCAAAGGATCAGTTTACCGCCGACGAGCTTAAAATTCTCAAGGACGGAGCAGAACAGATACGTGAAATCGAGGGCAAGCTGACCGTTCTTGAGCAGAAGTTCCCGGGATGCGGTAATAAGTCATCCGAGGGCGATATGAGCGTTCCCGCTGAGAACGGAATTCCCAAGGAAAACGGCAGCTTAATGAAGTTCCCTTCATTTGAAGGCAAGGATCTTGACGGAAATGAAATAAAAAGCAGTGCGCTGTTTTCAGGAAATACCGTTACCGTAGTTAACTTTTGGTTTACAACCTGCAATCCCTGCGTAGGAGAGCTTCCCGAGCTTGAAGAGCTTAACAAAAAACTCGCCGAAAAAGGAGGAGCGGTAGTCGGAATAAATTCCTTCACACTCGACGGTGATAAAAAGGCAATTACCGAGGCAAAGGAACTTCTTTCAAAGAAAGGCGTTTCATATAAAAATATATGGTTCGATTCTAAGAGCGAAGCAGGAAAATTAACTTCGGGACTTTATTCTTATCCCACTACATATGTTGTTGACAAAAACGGCAATATAGTTGGCGAGCCTATCGTCGGTGCCATTACCGGTCAAAAGCAGTCTGAGACGCTTAACAAGCTTATCAATCAGGCGATTGAAAACAGCAAGAGTTAAGCAAGCTTAGTATTACTGTATAAACAGTTACCTTCGCTTTGGACAGACCAAAGTAAAAGAATATATAAGACTATATTTCATATCACGCATTTAAACGTATGCTGTATGGAATATAGTTTTTTTTTGAATATTTTTAAGTATTTTCCGTTTTAGTTACCTGCGTACGGCTTAGGTCAGGCAAAATGTTTTCTGTATCAAAATATGATTTTTATCGGATAATCATAATTTTTCCGTTTTTATTTTAATTCTGATTTTTTCTCCTCAAAGAAATCGGCAAGGATATTGAAGAATTCCTCAACAACGGAATTATCCGTTTTGTTAAGATTTTTTGTAATGATTATGTCTCGGCTGAAAGCAAAATCTTCAACCTCAACAAGTTTAACTCTGTTCCTGTCGACCTCGCCCCAGGTAAATTCAGGCCAGAAGCCGACGCCCATATTAGCTGCTATCATGTTTCGTACTGCCGACGGATTATCGCTTTCAAATATAATATTCTGCTTAAATCCGACATGCTGACAGAATTTGTCGCAAATAGCCCTGAATTGCTTTGAACCGGACAGACAGATAAAACCCTGCTCGGATATGTCGGAAAGTTTAATCGAATCATGCTTTGCGTACTCGCTTTTTCTCGGCACAGCCAAAAAGATTTTCTCATTACATATCCTTATATTATCGTCATGCTGTGACTGGCAGAACATTTTTGTCGTTACGTCAATATCGAACAGTGAATTGTCATTGATCTGCAAAAGCTCAAAATTAACATGGTCGTGATGTTCTTTAAATTTTATAATTGCTTCCGTAACCATTGATGACGCGGCAAGAACGTTAATATGTATCGTAGTATTATCAATATTGGCGATACGTTTGAGCTGATTCGGTATTGCGTCAAAATCCTCAATCAGCGGTTTTGCTTTAGTTTGCAGATATTCTCCGTATCTCGTCAATTTAATATTTCGTCCCTTGGAAACAAATAACGGAACGCCGAGAGAATCCTCCAGCCTTTTAATTGACTGTGAGAGCGCGGGCTGGGCTATATGCAGTTTTTCCGCACTTTTTGTCATATGCTGTGTGGAAGCGACTTCAAGAAAATATCTTAATTGTGTTATCTCCATTATAATTCACCTATAATCTTCACGTTATGATTTACATAAATATCATATATTAGACTTTATCAGAAGTCAATAGTATAATAGCAACGAAATGAAAAGGAGTGTATATAAAAATGACAGAATTTCTTGAAATGATTATGCTTATCTGCTTCGGTATTTCGTGGCCGTTTTCGGTTGTAAGAAATATTAAGGCGAAAACCGCAAAGGGAATGAGCATCGAATTTACCTTACTTATTATCGTCGGATACATCGCCGGCATAGGCGCAAAGATTTATTCCGGTAACGTCGGATTCGTTTTGTTCGTTTATCTTCTGAATCTTGTAATGGTAAGCGCAAACCTTGTTGTATTCTTTATCAACAAAAGACTTGATAAAAAAAGAGAGCTTGCCGAAACTAAAATCAACGCCAACAAAAAACTTGTAAATATGCATCAGTAATAATAACGTAGGAGTTGTTTTAAATGAAACGCGAATTAGAGGAATATTCCGAATTAAATACCATGGCAGAGGAACACGGTATCGTATTTTTCGGTCAGAATTATTTTAAATCCTTTCCTGTAAACGAAATTGCATACAAAACGGGACTCGGAGAAGAAATATTCAACAGAAGCCTTGAAAACGAGACTATCGGTGAAATGTCAAAAGAGACGGATATCTGCGTTAACGAACTCAACCCCGATAAAGTATTTCTTAATATCGGAGAAGTAGATGTCAAAACCGACGGGTTTGATACTGATGAATTTATCAGTTCATATGAATGGCTCGTATATAACATTCACATGAAAACCCGCGCGGACATTTATATCGTGTCTGTTATTTCCGACAGTCCGACGGCAGCTGAAGTTAATGTGAAACTTAAAGAGCTTGCAAAGAATAACGGTGTTGTATTTATCGACGCCGGAACAAGAACGGGCTTGGGACTGCACTATTTAAAACTTTTTGACAGATTAAAATGTTATATGCGCAGATCGCCTATAACTTTCGGGGAAGCATTTTCATACTAAAAAAATACCGTCCGGATCACAACGGACGGTACTTTTTTATGTTAGAGTATTACGGCTGAACAGGAACCTGTATATGCTCTGATTCAAGCTCAAATGATAGGAAATTATTAACATTATAATAATTCATTCTCATGTCAAAAGCTTTGCACAAAGCCGAAGTATCAGCATAAAGCTGGTCTCTCTGCGAACGGTAAACAGGCTCACTCATTTTTATTTCGCCTCTGTCGGTCAATGCGATATCGCTGTTTTCGCAAAACTCTATCCAGTGGCGGTACGCTTCTATTCTGACTTTGCCTTTTTCCCGCTTTACATCGCCTCCGATAAGAGCGAACATAACCGCAGGCGCCGCAAACCAATTACCGTTTTTCTGTTCGGGAAACGTTTCGCATGCTCCGATTCCGAGATCCGCGCCTTTGAATTTAATTCTGGTTTTATTGTACTTAGGCGGAACGTTATAGGGAAAAATCTCGTCCTTATTTTTGTCAATAATGCATTTATCGATTATCGTGCCGTCTTCAAGATAGGACGTGAGGGTCAGTACGTTACCGTCAACCTCTGCGATTGCATACATAGACAGCTCGACCTCATGTTCGTAAGTGCATACGTTCCAAACCTTGGGAATAACGCGTGTTCCCGGAGGATTGCGGTTGCCGGAGCCTAAATTGTAATGAATCGTACCCTCGGAAGGTTTTGAATAAAGATTCTCTCTTCTTCTGGGATAGCTTCTTGCATAAGAATGTTCATGACCCGAGAAAAGGACGTCGAATTTTTCGAGTCCCTCCATCATTACGGGGTAAGAATCCTCGCATGCAAGATTTGTTCCGCCGTAGCAGATAGGGAAGTGGTGAGAACCGAATTTCCAGACTTTATCAGACTCTCCGACATCTTTAACGAGCCAATCGTTTACGTATTCGGGACCGCTTAAACCTATGCAGTTAAAATGCGCGTTACCGTAGTCGAAAGAATAATTTGCGGTTTTCCAGTCCTCGGGACCGTTATAATTATACGAACCTTTAAACTGCGAGGAAAAATATGTAGCCTTATCCGAATAATACTTGCCGGTTTTTGTAAAATAATTTTCGAATCCCATGTCGTCATGATTACCCATAGACATCATAAACGGAACATGATTCATTATGTTTTTCATTCCGTCAAGCAGTCCCGTCCACTGAACGTCGGTCTGTCCGCAGTTTGTGTTGTCTCCGCCTGTAAGAATAAAATCGATGTCTTTGTGTTTCTCAAGAACCTTTTCGCAGAATTCGCCTAATAATGTATAATCGGCAGGCGGGTCACAGTCTCCGGTCTGAACGTCTGACAAAAGCAAAAATTTAAACTTATCGCAGTTCTTTCTCGCCGTTATGAAATAGGAATTACCGCTTCTGTTCGTATCGTCTCCGCAGTTATACTCGTATTTTGTTCCTGCTTCAAGTCCCGAAATATGCGACCAGAAGATTCTGCTGTCGTCCATGTCGGAGTGAAATTCTCCGCTTTCGGCTTCACAGCGTTTCCATTCTCCGTTATCGCCGAATTTACGATAATTAACATAACCGTCAGTAACGTCAAGACAGGTTCTCCATGTTACAGCCATGCATGTCTCGGCGTCGTCGATAATACTTATCATAATATGGTCGGGAGAAACGCCCGAACCTCTGAATTTTTTCCATTCTTCTTTAGTTATCAAATATTCCACCTCAAATATCTAAAAATACATTAAAATAATATCATTAATTAATTTTATTGTCAATTAATACTTGAAAAAAATGTTTTAATATGATAAAGTGTTAATATAATTAAGCAACAAAACGGAGATGTTCTTTTGAAAATATTTGATAACAAGGAAACCGATTACCTTATTAAAGCATTGATGAATATTGAAAACGAAGAACAATGCAAAGCGATTCTTGAAGATGCTATGACGACAAAAGAGATTCTTGATATTTCACAACGTATTCATGTCGCTTCATTATTAAAGGAAAAGGTTGTTTACAGTAAAATTTCGTCTCTTACGGGAGCCAGCGCGGCGACCATCAGCAGAGTTAACAGATGTATTAATTACGGTTCGGGCGGATATGATGAGATTCTGAAAAAAATATCGGACGGTTAATAAAAAATTAATATATAAATTGTCATTAATGTATTGTATTCGACATATCTTGTATGATATTATATCAAAAGTTGATTTTTTAATGACCGGAGAGATTCAATTTATAATGCAAAAATTGAGAATAAACGAAAAAGACCACAGAATTTATATATTACTGACTGACTATCCCGATAATGTTTCGAAATTTTTAAAACGAATAGGGTTTTGGCACTATTCGCACGTATCGATAAGTACGAGCATGATGGATAAAAAGTTTTTCAGCTTTGTCGGCAAAAAAGGATTCAGAATCGAGGATCCCGTACTGCACCCGACTTATAAAGGATGCGACGTACCGTGCGCTTTATTTTCGATTCCCGTTTCGGAGTCGGAATGTACAAAGATTACAAATAAACTTAAATATCATATCGGAAAGAGTGATTCCTATAAGTACAGTTATTTAGGACTGTCAATGATGTTCTTCGGTATGAGCGTAAAGATTAAAAATCAGTATACCTGCTCGGGCTTTGTCAGTGATGTGCTGAAAAACGCGTCAAATCCTAAAAGCAAGGAGTTTTCGGCTCTTGTCAAACCCGATGATTTCGAGGTATTGTATAAAAGGAATCTTGTATTCAGAGGCCCTTTGAGAAAAATGCTTTCTTATCTTAAAATGTCATCCGTATAATTCAAAACGCCGACCGGCAATGTTCCGATCGGCGTTTTTTATATTTCTGATTCTGTTATAACACACATAGCGTAACCGTGTTCCGTTACGGATATAACATTTTCGTCTCTTTTTGTGTAATCAATCGTTTTCAGCCCCGCGCCTATGCCGTCTCCGGTCATTTTTAAATACGCTTCTTTGTAAGTCCATATTTTATAAAACGAATCTCTCGACGTTTTATTTATATATGCTATTTCTTCATCGGAACAAACGCGTTTTATAACGGAATCTTTTATTTCACCGACTGTTTCGATATCGATTCCGACAGGGAAGTCCGAAATGGCGGCTGCGGCAAAATTACCGGAGTGAGACAGGCTGAAATAAAACGGATTATCTTTTATATACGGTTTTCCGTTTTCCGTATACAAAAATTCGATATTTTCTTTGCCTGTCAGAGAACATAAAAGAATGTACGCGCCGATACAAAGCTTTCTGTCAATTTCGTTTGACAGACGACTGCATTTTTTTTGTCTTTCGTCAGGCATTAAAGAATAATATTTCCTAAATTCACCGTCGGAGACTTCGTTAATATTCAATACTGCGTATTTCATCAGTCCTCGATTGCCGCTTTTTTTGAAAGGATAGCTTTGAATTTATCGCAGTCGAATTTCGGAGTTCTGTCGTAGTAGTAAAGTCCGTTGCGTTCCTGTTCAACGTCGGTAAGCTGAGTATAGCATAATGCAAAAATATTCTTATTTGAAAGCAGAGCGTCGGCAAGACCCTCAAATCTCTCAAAAAATTCATTCTCCGACTTGGGAGCGTTTCCGTAGCCCCAGCCCTCGTTTTCCTTACTCCACTGAATTCCGCCGTATTCGCTCATAAAATAAGGCTGACCTTCGTATTTCTGCTCGCGGTGAAGCCTGTCATAGAACTTTCCGCCGTCTGCGAACGGGTCGAAATGCTCTCTGAATTTTGCGGGATCCTGCTCATAATCGTGTGTGTCGAATACGTCGCAAATAAAATGAACTCCTCCGCTTGTATCAATGCAGGGTCTTGTTTTGTCGATTGATTTGGTTATCGCGTAAAGATTTCTGCATGTATCGCCGTCGGGACGATCCCACGCTTCGTTAAGCGGACACCAGCCTATGATAGCAGGGTGGTTGAAGTCACGTTCAAGCTCCTCGATCCATTCGTGTTCAATGTATTTCATTTTTCCGTAATCGTCGTTTACAACGCCCCATGAGTAATATTCGCCCCATACGAGATAACCCTCTTTATCACAGTAGTAAAGGAAAAGAGGCTCGAATATCTTCTGATGAAGTCTTGCGCCGTTGAATCCGCACGCCTTGGAACGGAGAATATCGTTATGAAGCTCGTCGGCGTTTCTTGCGGTATAAATTCCGTCGGGGTAGAATCCCTGGTCAAGCACGGTTCTCTGAAAAACGGATTTTCCGTTCAACATGAATTTCTTACCGTCAAACCGGATGTCGCGCAGTCCGAAATACGAATATACCTCATCCTCACCGAATGTAAGCTTAAGAGCGTAAAGCTGTCCGTCGCCGACATTCCAAAGATGCTTTTCTTTTAAGTCAACAGTCAGTACAACATTTCCCTTTGTAACCTTTGCAAAAGCTGCCCCGGTGTCTTTATTATCAAACGAAGTCTCCGCTTTTAAATCGCCGATTCCCGAAGTCTGAACTTCAATCGTAATTGTCGAATTCTCTGCGTCGGGGTAAATTTTAAAATTTTTAATGTAGCTTTCGGGAACGAACTCAAGCCAGACTGTCTGCCATATACCCGTAGTTCTCGTGTATGAGCATCCGTATGAATAATATCTGTCGCTCTGTTTGCCGAGAGGCTGATCGTTGTCGAAAACCTTGTCAACAGCGCAGACGCAGACGGTGTTTTCGCCCTCTTTTACATAATCGGTTATATCGCACGAGAAAGAAACCTGACCGCCGACATGCTCAAATACAAGAGAACCGTTAACGTAAATGTAAGATCTGAAATCAACCGCGCCGAAATGAAGAATAACTCTGCCGTCAAGCTTATCTTTTGATAAACAAAATTCGCGTGCGTACCATACACAGTTCATAAAATCCTTATATCCGATACCCGACAGCTCGCTCTCCGGGCAGAACGGGACGTTTATTTTCTTTGAAAACTTACCGGTTTCTCTGTAAATCTCTCTTTCAATTCCGCTAATTCCGAAATCAAATTCAAAACGCCATTCGCCGTTTAAATTCATCCAGTTTTTTCTTTCAAACTGGGGATTCGGAAACTCCGGTCTTGGAATATTCATAATAAAGCTCCTTTTTTCTTTTTTCGTCGACAAGTATAACATATAATCGTATCAATATGCAATAAAAAAATAAATATTTTATATTTGGATTATGTATTAATTGACAATCAACAGATTGACTTTATGATGAAAATTGTTTATAATATTAAATTGTCAATTGCAAAATTTTAAAGAGAGGCAGGTCGTTTTTATGAAAAAAGAAAAGACCAAAAAGAAACCGATTCTTTCGTTCGGTTCCATGCTCATGTATTCTCTCGGAATACTCGGAATTCAGACGTTTATCGGCTATATTAACAGCTATCAGTCGCAGTTTTATACGAGTATTCTCGGCGCAAAGCTTACGGTATGCGCAATTATAATTCTTGTATCAAAAATTATTTCTTCGCTTGCAGACCCGATTATAGGCAACATAATCGATTCAAGTCATTTTAAGTCGGGTAAAATGAAGCCGTTTGTTCTGATGAGTTCGATTCCTCTTGCGGTTCTTACAACAATCATGTTTGTAAAGATTAATTTCGGCTCCGATATATTAATGTATACATACATTACGATAACCACCGTGCTTTGGAATATCGCGATGTCGTTTGCGGATATTCCGTCACAGGGTATGCTCGCGCTTTTAAGCCCCGAAGCCGAAGAAAAGAATTCGTGCGCAGGTATTTCCAACCTTGCGAAATCGGCTGGTCTTGCCGTACCTAATATTCTAATTCCCGCCGTATGTATCCTGACAGGCTCCGATGTTATCGGTGCAAAAGAATATCTCTACACGGCTCTTGTTATCTGCGCGCTCGGAGCGGTTTTATACGTTCTCATGCTCGCGGGTACAAAAGAGGTTGTCAGAAGCGAACCTAATAAAATGTCTTTTAAAGAAATGTTTACGGAGCTTAAAGACAATAAAATGCTGATGATAGTATTTTTAATGTTTATGCTCGGTTTCGGCAGAAACATAGGTATGAGCATAGGCGTTCAGGCGGCGGCGGTTCTCTGCGATACAACTACAATAAATATCGGCTCGTTCAGCTTTACTTTAGCGGGAGAGAATCTGCCCTTGCTTATAGGAATTCCGAGCGGAGTTTCTGCGGCAATATCGCTTGTTCTCGCTCCGATTGTCAATAAAAAACTCGGCGAAAAGAAAACTTACATAGCTTTTGCGGTATACGGATTCATAACGGCAACCGCATCGTTCCTGCTCTTTACGTTCGGAGGAAAAACATTCCGCGGACTTATCGCAATTCTTATTTATCAGTTCGTTATCGGATTTATGTTCGGTACTCATACATATTCTCCGCTTGTCATGCTCAGCGACATTGTCGACTACAGAGAAATGATAACAGGAAAGAGAACCGAGGGTACGCAGTATGCGATTTTAAGCCTTTCGGTTAAACTTTCAAACGCATTTTCCGTTGCTTGCGGAATATTCCTCGTCGGGCTTTCGGGTTACACAGGCTCCATGACTTATGCAGACGTTACGCCTCACATGCAGAACGTTGTAATGGCGGCTTATTGGCTTATACCCGGCATATCAACAATGCTCAGCGCAATCCCCGTATTCTTCTATATCATAGACGATAAGGTAAAATCACAGATCAGAGAATATAAAGAGAAAAACTACGAAAAAATAAGCTGATCATCACTTAGCACTAAAAAATTTATAAAGCTTAAAAATATTAGCACTCTAAATGCAAGAGTGCTAATATTTACATTTTGGCAACACTTCTGCAACATAGATGTAACATTTCGGTATTACTATATGAATTGAGGATAAAAAAATATCCCCGAGAAACAATAAATGTTATAAACCTTTAGGGAGTGACATTATGAACATACAGAAATTTACACAGAAAAGTATCAGTGCGATTCAAAATGCTGAATCAAAGGCAAAGGAGCTTAACAATCAGCAGTTACTGCCTGTTCACATGCTGTGGGCTTTGCTTGACGATAAAGAGGGACTCATTCCGTCCATTCTTACATCAATGCAGATAAACGTATCCGCTCTCGAAAACGCGGTTAACGCCGAGATTTCTTCTTTACCGTCGGTTACTTCTTCTTCGGGAAGTGAATTATATCTTTCGTCAAGTCTTAACGATATTCTTGAAAAAGCCGAGAAAATCAGCGAAAAAATGGGCGACGAGTACGTTTCCGTCGAACACATCATGCAGTCTCTTATAGAGAACGCAGACGCGTCCGTTTCAAAACTGTTTTCTTCATACGGCGTTACCAAAGACAAGTTTTTAACGGCTTTAAAAAACGTAAGAGGCAACGCAAGAGTTAATTCGGACAACCCCGAATCAACATACGACGTATTAAAAAAATACGGTCAGGATCTTGTAGAACTTGCAAGACAGCAGAAGCTTGACCCCGTTATCGGCAGGGACGAGGAGATAAGAAACGTTATAAGGATTCTTTCGAGAAAAACCAAAAATAACCCTTGTCTCATCGGCGAACCCGGCGTAGGTAAAACGGCTATTGCAGAGGGTATTGCACAGCGTATTGTTAAGGGCGATGTTCCCGACAAACTTAAAGACCGCACGATATTCTCTCTTGATATGGGTTCTCTTGTCGCAGGCGCGAAATACAGGGGTGAATTTGAGGAAAGACTTAAATCCGTTCTTAAAGAGGTTCAGAAGAGCGAGGGTAAAATCATCCTCTTTATCGATGAGCTTCATACCGTTGTCGGCGCGGGAAAAACAGACGGTGCAATGGACGCGGGCAATTTGTTAAAGCCCATGCTTGCAAGAGGCGAGCTTCACTGTATCGGCGCTACAACACTTGATGAATACAGAATGTATATCGAGAAAGACGCAGCGCTTGCAAGACGTTTCCAGCCCGTCACGATTGACGAACCGAGCGTTGAAGATACTATTTCCATATTAAGGGGTATTAAGGAACGTTACGAGGTTTACCACGGCGTAAAAATTGCCGATTCCGCTATAATTGCCGCGGCAACACTTTCGGACAGATATATCCAGGACAGATTTCTGCCCGATAAAGCGATTGACCTTATCGACGAGGCGTGCGCCTCTATAAAAACGGAACTTGATTCCATGCCTCATGAACTCGATGAAATGCAGCATAAAATAATGCAGCTCGAAATCGAAGAAGCGGCACTTAAAAAAGAGACGGACAAAATCTCCGAATCACATCTTGCCGAAATTCAGAAGGAGCTTTCCGAGCTTCGCGACAGCTTTAAAGAAATGAAGGCAAAGTGGGACAACGAAAAGAATTCCATCGGCAAAGTCAGAAGTCTTCGTGAGGAGATAGATAAGGTAAATTCGCAGATAGAAAGAGCCGAAAATTCATACGACCTTAATCAGCTTGCAGAGCTTAAATACGGTAAGCTTCCGCAATTAAAAAAGGAGCTTGCCGACGCTGAAGAAGCGAGCGAGAAAAACGGCATGTCAAGACTTTTGAGAAACAAAGTTACAGATGATGAAATTGCCGAGATTGTCGGCAGATGGACGGGTATCCCCGTTTCAAAGCTTATGGAAGGCGAGAAACAAAAGCTTTTAGGACTGGAAGACACGCTTCATAAACGCGTTATCGGTCAGAATGAGGCGGTTGAAAAGGTATCGGACGCTATTCTTCGTTCGAGAGCGGGAATCAAGGACCCGAGAAGACCTATCGGTTCGTTTATGTTCTTAGGTCCCACCGGCGTAGGTAAAACAGAACTTGCAAAAGCTCTCGCAGAAGCTTTGTTCGACGACGAGAACAGCATGGTCAGAATCGATATGAGCGAATATATGGAGAAGTATTCTGTCTCCCGTCTTATCGGTGCGCCTCCCGGATATGTCGGATATGAAGAGGGCGGACAGCTTACCGAAGCTGTAAGAAGAAAACCCTATTCGGTCGTACTTTTTGATGAGATAGAAAAAGCACATCCCGACGTTTTCAACGTTCTTTTACAGGTTCTTGACGACGGCAGAATTACCGATTCACAGGGCAGATGCGTTGATTTTAAGAATACAGTTATCATTTTGACGTCAAACCTCGGCTCTGATATAATTCTTGACGGAATCGGCGCGGACGGCGAAATAAGCGAAGAAGCGAAAGCAAAGGTATCCGCATTGCTCAAATCCTCGTTCAGACCCGAATTTTTAAACCGTCTTGACGAAATAGTATTCTATAAGCCTCTTACAAAGGCTAATATTACAGGTATTATCGACCTGCTTATCAAGGATCTTAATAAACGTCTTGCCGAAAATCAGTTAAGCGTTGTTGTTTCCGACGACGCAAAGGCATATATCGTCGATCACGGATTCGATCCCGTATACGGCGCAAGACCGCTCAAGAGATATTTACAGTCCAATGTCGAGACACTGCTCGCACGTAAGATAATCGGTGAAAATGTTGCCCCCGGCACCGTTCTTCATATCGATATCCGCGACGGTGAGCTGGTCTGCAATTACAAATAAGTTTAACAATAAAGAAGTTCGGACAAAACCGAGCTTCTTTTTTTGTTGTTAAATCGTTTTAATTTATTTTAAATATTGATATTAGTTTTATTTTAAGCTATAATAATTAAAATAAGGAGGCATAAAAAATGAACCCCGAATGTAAACATAAAAAATCCGATCTTTCTTTAATGGACGATATTCTCAACGAATACGCAGACGTAAAGGGAAGTCTTATTACGATATTGCAGAAAGCGCAGGACATATACGGCTATCTTCCTATTGACGTCATATATTTAATCGCCGAAAGAACCGGATGTTCTCCCGCCAAGGTTATGGGCGTGGCGACTTTCTACACACAGTTCAGACTTACACCTGTGGGTAAAAACCTTATCATGCTCTGCAAAGGCACCGCATGTCACGTAAACGGCGCTGACAGTATTGAAAAAGCTTTATGCGAGGAACTCGGAATTTCCGACGGCGAGACTACCGACGACGGACTTTTTTCTTTAAAAACGGTCGCATGTTTAGGATGCTGTTCTCTGTCTCCTGTTATGATGATTAATGAAAATACTTACGGTTCGCTCACTCCCGAAAAAGCGGTTTCGGTAATAAGAGAAATCCGAAAGGAGAGCGTTTGATATGTACAATATTGTTGTAGGCAGGGGAAGCTGCGGTATAGCGGCGGGTGCCGATAAAGTCATGGTTCAGCTTAAAGCGAAATGTCCGCAAAACGTTAAAATCGGCACTGTCGGATGTATCGGAATGTGTTTTCTTGAACCGATTGTCGACATATACGACGGCAAAGAATTAATAAAACGTCTCGTTAAAGTTCAGCCGTCCGACTGTGAAATAATTGCGAAAGCTGTTGCTGATTCCGATTTATCGGTTCTTGATGAACTTACTATCTCCCCGGATGACGAACAGTTTTTATCAAAACAGACGCGTATCGCACTTCGTCACTGCGGACTTATCGATCCCGAGGATATAGATTCATATAAATCCGACGACGGATATAAGGCGATAAAAAAAGTTCTCAGTGAAATGTCACCGGAAGATGTTATAGAAACAATAAAGGTTTCGGGGCTTGCAGGCAGAGGCGGAGCGGGATTTCCGACATGGTTTAAATGGAACGCGGCTCGTCAGTCACCCGGCGACGAAAAATATCTTATCTGCAACGCGGACGAGGGCGATCCCGGCGCGTTTATGGACAGAGCGGTTATAGAATCCGACCCTCATTCTCTTATCGAGGGTATGCTCATCGGCGCATACGCAATCGGCGCGAAAGAAATGATCGTCTATGTAAGAGCCGAATATCCGCTTGCAATTTTAAGACTTACAAAAGCTATTGAGGACGCGAGAAAGGCGGGCTGTCTCGGCAAAAATATACTCGGTTCGTCATTTTCATGCGACATGAGAATTAAGGCGGGCGCGGGCGCATTCGTCTGCGGAGAGGAAACCGCACTTATAGAATCGCTGGAAGGTTCGCGCGGTATGCCGAGACTTAAACCTCCGTTCCCCGCGCAGGAGGGCTACTGGCATAAACCGTCTAATATCAACAACGTTGAAACGTTTGCAAACGTAGCATGGATTATAAATAATTCAGGTGAGGCGTTCGCTTCGCTCGGCACTCAAAACAGCAAGGGTACCAAGGTTTTTGCCCTTACTGGGAAAATTAAAAAGGGCGGACTTGTCGAAATTCCTATGGGAATGACTCTTCGCGACGTTATTTTTGATATCGGCGGCGGCATAAGGGATAATAAAAAATTCAAAGCCGTTCAGATGGGCGGTCCCTCGGGAGGATGTATTCCCGAAAGTCTGCTCGATACCGTCATTGATTACAAGGCTCTTTCCGCGACGGGCGCAATAATGGGCTCGGGCGGAATGGTCGTCATGGATGAAAACACATGCATGGTTAACATGGCAAAGTTCTTTCTTGATTTTACTACGAAAGAATCGTGCGGTAAGTGCGTTCAGTGCAGAATCGGAACAAAGCGAATGTATGAGATTCTGACCCGTATCACAAGCGGCGAGGGCAAGGACGGAGATATCGAACTTCTCGAAGAGCTATGCTGCGCGGTAAAAGACGGTGCGTTGTGCGGACTCGGTCAAACGGCTCCGAACCCGGTTTTGACTACGATAAAATATTTCAGAGACGAATATGTCGCTCATATCAATAATAAAAAATGTCCGGCGGGCGAATGTTCCGCGCTGTTGTCATACAGAATTAACCCTGACAAATGCAAAGGCTGTTCTCTTTGTTCAAAAAAATGTCCCGCACATGCGATTGAAGGAGAAATTAAAAAAGCTTTTGTCATCGACGCGTCCAAATGCATTAAGTGCGGTCAGTGCTTTAACGTCTGCAAATTCGGCGCGGTAGAAAAGGCGTAAGGAGGGTATACCGATGAAAGAAATCAACTTGACAATTAACGGAATACCCGTAAAAGGCGTTGAGGGAGATACGATTCTCGACGTTGCAAACAAGAATAATATTTTTATTCCGACATTATGTCATTTGCAGTATGTTAAGGAATACGGAGCATGCGGTTTGTGCGTTGTAGAGGCAGAGGGAATACCGAAGCTTCTACGCGCCTGTTCGGTAAAAGCAGCGGATTCAATGGCTGTCAACACCGAATCGGACAGGGTAGTCCGTTCACGCAAGATAACGCTGGAGCTTCTTATGTCCGACCATAAAGGCGATTGTCTCGGTCCGTGCGTGCTTAACTGTCCTGCGGAAACCGCATGTCAGGAATATGTAAAACAAATTGCTTTAGGCAATAATGAAGAAGCTGTACGCGTTATAAAAGAAAAAATCCCGCTGCCCGCGAGCATAGGCAGAATTTGTCCTCATCCGTGTGAAAAAGCATGCAGACGGCAGTATGTTGAAGAACCGATATCCATTGCATTCTTAAAAGCATATGCCGCTGATAAGGTTCTTGCTTCGGGTAAACATATTCTCGGTTCGGTTCAAAGAGATACGGGAAAGAAAGTATGCATTATCGGCGGAGGTCCCGCAGGTCTTACATCGGCATATTACCTGAGACTTAAAGGACACAGCGTTACCGTGTTCGATAAAATGCCGAAAATGGGCGGAATGCTCCGTTACGGAATCCCCGAATACAGACTGCCGAAAAAAGTTCTCGATGAAGAAGTAAATGAAATAGCTTCCCTCGGAGTCAAAATGATCAATAATTTCAAACTCGGGGAAAGCGAATCGCTTGACAGTCTCAATTCACGTTTTGATGCTGTTATTCTTGCGGTCGGCGCATGGAAAAGCAGTTCTGCAAGGTGTAAAGGCGACGAGCTTAACGGCGTTGTCGGGGGAATCGATTTTCTCAGAGAAATCGCACTCGGCAGTATTCCCGATATCGGAAAGAATGTTGCAGTCGTAGGCGGAGGAAATACGGCTATGGACGCGTGCAGATCAGCTGTCAGATGTAAAGCAGAAAATGTTTACGTTATATACAGACGAACCAGAAACGAAATGCCTGCTGAGGACGTTGAAATCGAAGAAGCGATCGAAGAGGGCGTTCAGTTTAAGTTCCTTACAAATCCGGCTGAATTTATAGGCGAAAACGGCAGAGTAAAAACTGTAAAGCTTCAGGTTATGGAACTCGGCGAGCCGGACGAGGGAGGCAGACGTTCTCCCGTGCCGGTTGAGGGAAAATTTGAATATCTCGACGTCGACACCGTAATTAACGCAATAGGACAGAAGCTTGATTCAAACGGACTAAATGATATCGAATTAAATTCGAGAGGAAATATTGTTTGTGATCCCGATACGTTTGAAACTAATATAAAAGGTGTATTTGCAATCGGAGACGCCGTAAATACAGGCGCTTCAATAGCTGTTCAGGCTATCGCTCACGCCGGTAAAGTTTCGGACTGCGTCGACAGATATTTAAACGGACTTCCGCTTTCGGAGTTTAAGAAGTATGTTTCTAAAAAAGATTTTGACCCGTCGAGCGTTTCGGATAAAGAAAAAATCGACAGAGTCAAAATGCCAGTAAGAGACGCAAAAGAAAGAAAATCGGATTTTTCCTCCATTTATCTCGGATTGAGCGACGAACAGGCTCAAGCGGAAGCAAAACGCTGTCTTGAATGCGGATGCTTCGATTATCACGAATGTTCGCTGATTAAAAACGCGCAAAGATATAATATAGATCCGACTCGATTAAATGGCAGTTGTCATACCTCTTTTACCGAGAAAAAGCTTGTTTCGATAGAAAGAGATCAGGGAAAATGTATTCTTTGTTCTTTGTGCGTCAGAACATGCGACGAGAATGCAAAACAGGGGATTTTGGGTCTCGTCGGCAGAGGTTTTAATACTGTTATTAAACCCGAATTTAAGGACAGCATAAAATTAAGCTTCTGCAAGGACTGTAAAAAATGCGTCGATATCTGCCCGACAGGCGCGCTTAAGCTTATATAAAAATATAGGAGAGATTGATTAATGAAAATTACACTTATGTACAAGATTATGGCGTTATTGATGACAATAATGTCCGCCCTCGGAATCGGACTTACCAAACCTCCGGCAACAGACGATCCCATAACAGTTAACGAAAACGCTAATATGACATTTATCGCATGGGGCGATACGCAGGTATCAAATTATCTTTTGTCGAGAAACCAGTATACGAAAAATGCATGCGAGGATCTTGTTAATTCCGATATTGAATTCGACGCATTTGTCGTTGCAGGAGATATGGCGGAGAACGGCTTAAATGCCGAGTACGCGACTCTTGCAGATTACTTTTCGCCTGTAAAGACAAAGGCTTATGTTTTCTGCGAGGGAAACCATGACGTCAGATTAAAATCATACTCTATGCAGAGCAAGAGATTTATAAAATTCGTGAACGCTCTTAATAGGGATAATAATTTATCAATCGATAAGCTTAATTATACATACGAAGCAAACGGTTACAAATTCATCGTTCTTTCAACCGACAGAATGGAGCTTGAGGAAAACTGGTTCTCGAACGAACAGCTTAAATGGCTTGACAGCGAGCTTGCATTATCCGCAAAGGACGGAAAGCCCGTATTTGTTGTAAACCATCAGCCTCTTGCTTATACTCACGGACTTCCGGACACGTGGGGCAGTCCCGTTGAATCGGCAGGAAGCGTCGGCAAACAATCTGACGAGCTTTTTGATATAATGAATAAATATCAGAATGTTATTTTCATCACAGGACATCTTCACACTGCATTCGGTCAGTATCTTTATGAAAAGAAAGATAACGTTAATCTTGTTAACGTACCCTCTATCGGAATTTCAAACAAGGACGGCTTCTACAATCAGGCAGGTCTTGGTTTTATCGTCAACGTAACCGACGATCAGGTTATATTCAGCGCAAGAGATTTTGCCTTAGGTAAATATGTTCCCGACGGCGATATTGTTATTGATCTTGTAAAATAAAATCTCTGTTTTATCGGGCATAACAGAATATTTTTTTAACCTCCGTTAATAATTATAACGACTGAACCAGTCAGTAATTTAACGGAGGTCTTTTTATGCCCAATCTAACTAAAAAAGAGCTGTCCGCGCTTGAGGATCAGCTTAACAGTGAACAGCTTTTGATTAAAAAGTATAAAAGCTACGCTCAATGCGCAGTTGACCCGCAGATTAAAGCGACATGCGAACAGCTTGCGGCACAGCATAAAACGCATTTTGACACGCTTATGGGACATCTTTGCTACTGATAAGGAGGTAAATAATATATGAACAATAACGCTGTATTACCTGACAGAGACATTCTTGACGATATTCTGTCGTCTCAAAAGCATATAACCGACGGATACAACACATTTTCAAATGAATGCGTCGATCAGTCGCTGAGAACGGATTTTCTTAATATTTTAAGAGACGAGCATAACATTCAGCAGAGCATTTTCGATCAAATGCAGTCGCGGGGATGGTACTGCCCCGCAAAAGCACAGCAGCAGGAAATAGATACCGCGAAATCGAAATTTCAGAATATATCATCAGCATTATAATAACAAAAGAGAGAGACCGAAAAAAGTCTCTCTCTTATCTTTTTTATAAAACCCCGCCGTGCCGTAATCTTCGCAATAAATGACCTGCCTGATAAGCAGGTGGGTGCGGCCCGTATGCTTTGCGCTCCCAACGTCCGTCGAGGCGGGAGGTCTGCGTTCCCACAATACGGAGCTTAGCTCCCTATAAATGTTTGTTGGGTCAATATAAGCGAAAAATAGGCGAACACAGCAGGAAAGCGATCAAGTATTATTCCTCGTCGTCAAATTCGAACATATCGCTGAGTCTGTCCTCAAACATTCTGCCGAGTTTATCGAAAAGTGCATCGTCCTCGATAGGTTCGAGGTAAAATTCGTCATCCTCATAGGATGTTTTTAATATAATAAGTTCACCGTCCGAATCAAGAATTTCCTCTTCTTTGTCATACTGGGGAAGAAGAGCGATATATTCGTCGCCGTCAAGCTCGATTCTGTCGAGTTCTTCAAAGGCATGTTCAACGCCGTCCTCATCGATAACGCTGATTATATTCGTTTCATTATATTCTTCGTTTTCATTTCTTATTTCGTCGCTCATGTTAATTCTCCGTTTCTTAATTATATTGTATCAGTTTCGCAAATAAGAGTCAATATGTTTATTCGGAAAACTCTGCAGTCCATGCAAATTCAAAAGATTTGTTGCTTTCAAGAGATATTATGCCCTCTTTTTTGCAAATACAGTCTTTTTTATCTCTCGAATCGTTTACACCGAACCAAGGTTCAAGACATACGTAAGGTGCGCCCGGCTTTGCCCATATTCCGAGATAAGGACTTGAACCGAAGTCAAATTTGACCTTTCCGGCACTGTCTGTCGAGTGCAGAGTGATATGCTTAGATTTTATATTTGAAAAAATCAAAGCGTCGTTATCAAAAATATGCTCGGTAATAACAATCTTTTTCTCATTATTTAGAACAGGAATTTTCTCGTTAACTCTTATTGAATCCGAATCTATCATTTCGGTCGAAAGCGTTTCGTTTTCGTCAAATTCGAGGTAATCTCCGATTTTGCATTTAAATCCGGGATGCGCCCCGATTGAAAAATACATTGTTTTATCGTTGGTATTGACAACCTTATGCGTAACTTTTACGCTTTTTCCTACAATTTCGAACGTTATATATACAACGAACGTAAACGGATAACTTTTTAAAGTCTCGGCATCTGCGGTCTGGACAAGAACAAGCTTGTTTTTATCGCAGGAGACGAGCTGTGCGTTTCTTTTCCTGAACAAACCGTGTTTAGGCATGGTATACTCATTGCCGTCGTAACGGTATTTATCGTCAAGAAGTCTGCCTATAATAGGAAACAGGATAGGGGACTGACCGTACCAGACGGACTCGTCGCCGTTCCAAAGGAAATCAAAGCCGGTATCCTTTGATACAATACTGTGAAGCTCTGCTCCGTATTCCTTAACACTTAAAGATAATTTATCGTTTTCTATACAATAAGTTTTCATTCGTTTTACGCTCCTTAAAAAAGAAAGACGCTGCAAATACATATCCGCAACGCCTTTTATTTGCTATTAAATTATATAATTATAAGCTTAATTTGTCAATAGACGATTCAGCGATCCCTTGCTTCGTCAAGCTCGGATTCCTCTTTGTCACCGCGGTGAAGAACAGCGTTGGTGATTATACCGAGTATAAGAGCGCAGGCGATTGAGGTGAGAGTAACTTTGCCGAATGAGATGGAAAGATTACCGATACCGCAGATAAGAATTACGGCAACTACAAAGAGATTCTTATTAGCGTCAAGATCAACTTTCTGAATCATTTTAAGTCCGCTTACCGCGATAAATCCGTAAAGAGTTATGCAAACACCGCCCATTACACAGGAGGGGATGCTCGAAAGGAAAGTTACGAACGGGCCGAAGAAGGAAATTACCATTGCCATTACGGCAGTTGTGAGAATTGTAACAACGGATGCGTTTCCGGTAATTGCTACACATCCAACCGATTCGCCGTATGTAGTGTTGGGGCATCCTCCGAAGAACGCGCCGATCATGGAGCCGACACCGTCTCCGAGAAGCGTTCTGTGAAGTCCGGGATCTTCAAGAAGCTCTTTTCCTATGACGGTTGAAAGATTCTTATGGTCTGCAATATGCTCTGCGAAAACAACGAAAGCAACGGGAACGTAAGCGACTGCGATGGAAGCGATATATCCGCCGTCGATTTCTTTAATACCCTTAAAGGCTTCCATAAACGTAAAGTCGGGTACCGAGAAAATCTTCATACCGGAGAATATGGTGAAATCAATAACCTTGAGAGCATCGTTGCCTGTCTTAATTCCGATTACGGTGAATATTGCGGCAACGACATAACCTGCAAGAATACCTATGATAAAGGGGATAAGCTTGGCAGTTTTTTTGCCGTATACGGAGCAGATAACAACAGTGAAGAGCGTTACAAGTCCGCAGACGATGCATACATAAGGACTTGCCGTGCAGGTACCGGCAGAGTTCGTCAGATCTCCGATAGCATTGCCGGCAAGAGAAAGTCCGATTATTGAAACCGTAGGTCCGATAACAACGGCAGGCATTATTTTGTTGATCCATTTAACGCCTGCAATTTTTACTGCGATTGCTATAATTACATAAACAAGCCCCGCGAAAACCGCACCGAGAATAAGTCCGGCATGACCTGCGGCGGATTCCGCATACGCACCTGCAAATGCCGCAGACATTGAACCGAGAAATGCGAAAGAGGAGCCGAGGAAAACAGGGCTTCTGAATTTAGTAAAGAGAAGATAAACTATCGTGCCTACGCCTGCACCGAAAAGAGCGGCGGACTGGCTCATACCGTTCTGAATTATAGAAGGAACGGCAATAGTTGCGGCAAGAATCGCAAGCAGCTGCTGGAAAGCAAAAACAATAAGCTGTCCGAACTTAGGCTTGTCTTTGACATCATAAGTTAGTTTCATGTAAATACCTCCGAAACATTATATATTATGAAAAATAATCATAACCGAATTTAATCACGTCTTAGAATAAAGTTCAACGGCAACTCGTCCGTCGAATTCATCCGTACAGACCTTAACAACTTCAAAAGCAGAAGTAGGAATGTTTTTTCCGACATAGTCGGGTCTTATCGGCAATTCTCTGTGACCTCTGTCAACAAGGACAGCTAACTGAATAGAAGCAGGTCTGCCCAATGAGAATATCGCGTCAATAGCCGCTCTGACAGTTCTGCCCGTATATATAACGTCGTCTACGAGAATAATTTTCTTACCCGTAACATCAAAATCTATATCAGTTGAATTGATTACGGGATCGGTGTTCTCATACGATAAATCGTCTCTGTAAAGCGTGATGTCAAGAATACCACTCAATATGTCATTTTCTTCCGTTTGTTTTATATTCTTGCATATAATATTTGCAAGAGGGACGCCTCTTCGTTTTATTCCGACAATACATACGCCGTCAACGCCGTGATTTTTTTCTATAATCTCATAGGAGAGTCTTTTTAAAGCTCGCATAACAGCGGATGAATCCATTATCTGTGACTTAAACTTCATAATATTTTTCTCCGATAAAAAAAGTCCTGCCGATATGGCAAGACCGCATACAACGCTATAAAATCCGATTATAAACGCACGGATATAATATAACAATATTTATTCAGCAATCTTGCGGTATCTCTGTACCGATTAAAGAAAGTTTTTTACTGCAAACAAGAATATCACAAGATCGACAAAATGTAAAGAATTATTTTTGTATTTTCATATTTTTGTCTGTTTACACAAACTGTTGTGTATTTTTGAGCTTTAAAAACATATATCATGTGCAAATAGGCAAAATAAAAAAGTCGGATTATTCCGACAGTCAGGAAGATAATGCAAAAATAACACTAACTATTATACAAAAGAAAAGTTTTGTATAATTAGGGGTAGTATTTTTCGATATAATATGCTATAATATAATAAAAATATAAGAATTAATAAAATACATAAAAATACAGGTGAAATACAATGTACGATACAATTGATTATGAGATATTTCCGCAGATTATCGTTGATTATCTTCATTATATGACCGGAATCAAAAACAAATCGTCAAAAACGGTTTATGAATACTCAATTAATTTAAAATTATTCTGCCGTTATATGTCCGTATATAAAAAAATTCAACCGGAACCTGTTTCCGATACCACATATATAAAGAATCTGGACGTCGAGTTTTTCAGAGATATTTCTCTTGCCGACGCGTATTCGTTTTTGTCGTATTGTAAGGATGTTCGGAAAAATTCCGAAGCGACCCGCGCTCGAAAAGTTGCTGCGATACGCTCTTTTTATCATTATTTATCAAATCAACAGCTTGTAAAGGACAGTCCTTTACAAAATCTTGATACCCCAAAATTAAAAAAGACTCTGCCGAAATACCTGACTCTTGACGAAAGTCTTGATTTGTTAAAATGCATTGACGGGAAACACCGCGAACGTGACTACGCTATGATTGTACTGTTTCTAAACTGCGGACTCAGACTTTCGGAGCTTGTCGGACTGAATTATACCGATATAAAAGATAATACAATTACGGTTACGGGTAAAGGCAATAAGCAAAGAACCGTATACCTCAACGATGCTTGCATGAGCGCAATTAATAATTATATGCACGTTCGCCCCGTTGACGGAGTTATTGACCGCAAGGCGTTATTTTTAAGTTCGAGACTAAAAAGAATTTCTCCTAAAACGGTTCAGTATACCGTAAAACAGTTTCTGCATAAGGCAGGGCTTGACGGTTATTCCGTTCATAAACTTCGTCATACAGCCGCTACGTTAATGTATCAGTACGGAGACACCGATCTGCTTGTCCTGAAAGAGATTCTCGGTCACGAAAACGTCGGAACTACACAGATATATACACATATAGTCAACGCACAGCTGGAGGAAGCGATTAATTCGAACCCGCTTGCCAATATTATACCGAACAATCAGACTGATAAATAATGTCCGATTCCTCCGAGTGTTATCGCGTCAATAATCGAAGAAATAAATACTGTCAGCAGGATTATTAAAAATTTCACGGAATATTTTTTTATTGAAATACTGTCCCCGATTTCGCGTCTGTTAAGTATTAAAGATAAAATATCCACACTCATATACGCGCTCTCATTGCATGCCAAAATCAATGCCAATACGCTGAAAATCCCGCCCGGGAGTATTGTCATGCAATACTTTATAACACCCGACGAACCCGCTGTATACATTGAACCGGATATCAGACCGAGACCGATTCCTTTTATAGCCGGCAGAACAACGGACAACGGCAGACCGATACAGTTAAAACCGTTTACAAAAGCAAACAAAATCAATAGTGCGTTTATTATAAACGAATAAATAAACACTTTTATAAATCCCGATTTAATACAGTACGCGAGAGCGTCGGAAACATATCCGTCCAACTGTGACGAGATAAATGTGTCCGACTTCCCTGCCGTTCCCGCTCCGATAATCATAGCGGACGCGAAAATAAACAGCAGAATCATCAGGCTTTTAGAATCCGTCTGTGTAAACGTATTTCTTTTACTGAAATATTTTACCGTCTTTATTTTCATAATTTAATTCGCACTTCCCTGTTATTATTTTGAGATTATTCCGCCGAGCAATCCGGGCAGGATTATCGCGGGAATTAAAATAAGCGACATAAGAGATAAATCCTTATTATTCGCAGCAACAATCGGAACGAACATAGCCATCAGAATAACAAGCGAAGAAACGAGCGATATCAAAGCTTTTTTGTGCTTAACCGACCTGCATGCGATTAAACAGCTTATAAAAGAGGACAACGCACCCACGGCGGTATAAATGTACGGCAATATGTTTGTTTTAACCTCAGTTTTTGTCATTATAAACGCCGTTACGGCAATCAATAAAAAACAAATTATAATTCCGGTGACCGCGGAAATAATCATATTTCTTTTAAGATTACAATTGACTCCTGTGTTTGTTTTTTTCTTTTTCTTAATTTTAACAGACATAAAAAATCCCTCCGTATCTCATTAAAAGATATGAAGGGATTTATTTGTTTATTCTTATGATTACTCTTTGTCCGATTTATCCTCGGATTTGGATTTCTTTGAGCGGCTGCCTTTTTTCTTTTCTTCCTTTTCAGCCTGTTTTGCAGCAGCGATAGCGTCTTTTTCGGCCTGAAGTCTCTCGTTAGCGGTGTCGTTGGTCTGAATAGCCCAGCGAGAGAATTTCATTTTTGTTCTGTCTGCGCCGGATTCAAGAACGATACTGTCCTCTTTAACGGTAACGACTCTGCCCATGATTCCGCCGATAGTGGTAATTTCATCGCCGATCTGAATGGAGTCGCGCATTTCCTGCTCCTCTTTCTGTTTTTTCTTCTGAGGTCTGATCATAAGAAAATACATAATTGCAAAAAGAGCGACCATCATAATAATCATGGACCAGGAACTGCCCTTAGACTGTTCTGCGGAACCGGAAGCGGCCTGACCCATGCATGAAAGCAAATAAGTTGAAAATGTCATTTTATAATCCTCCGTTTAATAAACTGATATACATTATACAATACTGTGTCTGAATATGCAATAGTAATTTATTAAGTATTTTTAAATTCTGGTATCGAGCTTTTGCGCATATTCGTCATAAAAATCGTCAAAAGTATCGTTTTCGAGCGAAAGTCTGATACGTCTCATCAATTCATTGTAAAAATACAGGTTGTGCATAACGCAGAGTCTCAGACCGAGTACTTCTTTCGCTTTTAACACATGGCGGATATATGCTCTTGAATAGTTCTTACATACCGGACAGTTGCACTGTGAATCAATAGGAGACGGATCTTCGGCATATTTATTGTTATTAAGATTAATAATGCCGTTCCATGTGTTCAAATGACCGTGACGCGCGTTTCTCGACGGCATAACGCAGTCGAAAAGATCGACTCCCCTTTTTACTCCGTTGATTATATTACCCGGCGTTCCGACGCCCATAAGATAACGTATTTTATTTTTTGGCATAAATGGTTCGACCTGTTCTATGATATGATACATAACCTCGGTCGGTTCGCCGACAGCAAGACCGCCGATAGCATATCCGTCGAGGTCGAGAGACGCTATGTCTTTCATATGTTTAATCCGCAAATCGTCGAAAGTGCAGCCCTGATTAATACCGAACAAAAGCTGGTTATTATTTATTGTCTCGTCAAGTGAATTAAGACGGTTCATCTCTTTTTTACATCTTTCAAGCCATCTTGTCGTTCTCTCGCAGGATTTTTTTGCATACTCATATGTAGCGGGGTTTTCGACGCACTCGTCGAATGCCATGGCTATGGTAGAGCCGAGATGAGACTGGATCTGCATACTCTCCTCGGGTCCCATAAATATATGTCTGCCGTCTATGTGGGACTGAAACGAAACGCCCTCTTCTTTAATTTTACGGAGTTTAGCGAGCGAAAAAACCTGGAATCCGCCCGAATCCGTCAGAATCGGACCGTTCCAGTTCGTGAATTTATGAAGTCCGCCCATTCTGTAAATAAGATCGTCGCCGGGACGAACGTGCAGATGATATGTGTTGCACAGCATAACCTGGCAGTTTATTTCTTCAAGATCCTGCGCGGAAAGTCCGCCTTTTATCGCTGCACAAGTCGCAACGTTCATAAATCCCGGAGTTTTGACGGTTCCGTGTACGGTTTCAAATTCTCCGAGCCGTGCCATACCGCAGTTTTTAATTAATTTATACATAAAATTTCTCCTGTAATATTTGTGTTAGATAAAAGCATATTTAAAATTTACATAATAAGCATAGCATCTCCGAATGAAAAAAATCTGTATTTATTTTCAACCGCAGTTTTGTAGGCATTAAGCGTATTTTCTCTGCCGCAGAAAGCGGAAACAAGCATTATAAGTGTGCTTTCCGGCAGATGAAAATTCGTAATAAGTCCGTCGATACATTTGAATTTATATCCCGGATAGATGAAAATGCTCGTGTCGCCGACGCACTCTTTTACCGTTCCGTCTGTCGGCGACGATGCGGATTCGAGCGTTCTGCATGAAGTTGTACCGACCGCAATAACTCTGTTTCCGTTTAATTTCGCCTTATTGATTTTTTCCGCGTTTTCAGCGTCGATATAATAATGCTCCGTATGCATTTTATGCTCTTCGATATTTTCAGTTTTAACGGGTCTGAACGTGCCGATACCGACATGAAGCGTTACGTACGCGATATCAACGCCCATGTCCTTGATTTTTTCAAGAAGCTCGGGAGTAAAATGAAGTCCAGCCGTAGGCGCGGCGGCAGAGCCGGGATCCTTGGCGTAAACGGTCTGATATCTGTCGTTATCGGTGAGTTTTTCTTTGATATAATGAGGCAGGGGCATTTCGCCGATTTTGTCGAGAACCTCATAAATATTGCTTCCCGAATACGTAAAATGCGCGATTCTGTTTCCGTTGTCAAGCACTTTTTCAACCTCGGTATGAAGAAGACCTCCGCCGAAATCGAATTCGTCTCCCTCTCTCGCTTTTCGACCGGGACCTGTTATGACCTCCCAGCGGTCGTTTCCGAGATTTTTAAGCATTAAAAATTCTACTTTCGCGCCGGTTTTCTTAATTCCGTAAAGTCTTGCGGGCAAAACTTTGGTATTATTAAGTACAAGACAGTCGCCGGGTTTCAGATAATCGACTACGTCGTAAAAATGTTTATGCTCAATCTTTCCGCTTTGACGTCCGAGACAAAGCAATCGAGAAGTATCGCGTTTCTGCACAGGGTGCTGGGCTATCAATTCTTCGGGAAGTTCAAAATAAAAATCACTTTTTTTCATATATTCTCACCAAATTAATTAAAAATATCATGTTAATGTTGACTAAGTATTGTTTTAATGATAATATATACATTAAATATAGGTTTACGTTAACATCACTTACTGATTATATTGCATAACGGGACTGATTACAACAGTTTTTTTATTTTTTGGTTTTCGGAGGTTTGTCATGAAAAAGTATAAAGTAGGAATTATCGGCGCAACGGGCATGGTAGGTCAGAGATTTATTACATTGCTCGACAATCATCCGTGGTTTGATATTGCCGTTCTTGCGGCGTCTCCCAGATCCGCAGGTAAAAAATACAAGGATGCACTCGGTTCAAGATGGGTCATGAAAAAGGAAATGCCCGAATATGTCGGCGAAATGACCGTAATGGACGCGGACAACGACGTTGAAAAAATTGCAGAAGCTGTTGATTTCGTATTCTGCGCCGTCGATATGAAAAAGAATAAAATAAAGGCTCTCGAAGAAAAATATGCAAAAGCGGAGTGCCCGGTCATTTCAAATAATTCGGCAAACAGATTTACGGATGACGTTCCCATGGTTATACCCGAACTCAATTCCGATCATATTAAAATAATCGACGAACAGAAAAAGAGACTCGGCACCAAAAGAGGATTTATCGCCGTAAAATCAAACTGTTCGCTTCAGAGCTATGTTCCCGCGCTTTATCCTCTCGATAAGGAATTCGGCGTTAAAGACGTTCTCGTAAGTACATATCAGGCGATTTCCGGCGCAGGAAAGACTTTTGAAAGATGGCCGGAAATGGTCGACAATGTTATCCCTTATATCGGCGGAGAAGAGGAAAAAAGCGAGAAGGAGCCTCTTAAAATCTGGGGTAAAATCGAAGGCGGAAAGATCGTTCCCGCCGACAAGCCGAACTTTACCGCACAGTGTATAAGAGTTCCCGTTTCGGACGGTCATCTTGCGTCAGTATTTGTTAACTTCAAGAAAAAACCGACTAAAGACGAAATTCTTAAAATTTGGTCGGAGTTTTCCGGCAGACCGCAGGAGCTTGAACTTCCATCCGCTCCCAAACAGTTTATTCATTACTATACGCAGGACGATATGCCGCAGACGAAGCTTTGCAGAGATCTTGAGGGCGGTATGGCAATTTCCACGGGCAGACTGCGTGAGGATACTCAGTACGATTATAAATTTGTCTGCATTTCGCATAACACTCTCAGAGGCGCGGCAGGCGGCGGAGTTCTTCTTGCCGAACTTCTCTGCGCAGAGGGTTATATAGAGCCGAAATTTAATTGATTGAAAGGTGATAATCATGTCAAACCCTGTTTTTACGGGAGCTGCGGTTGCGGTTATTACGCCGTTTACCCCGGATTTGAAAAAAATTGATTATGATAAATTTGACGAGATAATCGAATATCAGATTGCGCATAAAACGGACGCTGTTGTCGTCGCCGGCACTACGGGCGAGGCTCCTACGTTAAGCGTTCCGGAGCATATCGAACTCGTCAATCACTGCGTTAAAACAGTCGGCGGAAGAGTCCCCGTTATAGCCAGTTGCGGAAGCAACGATACGTTTTACTGCGTAGGACTTGCAAACGAGTGCGAAAAAGCAGGAGCAGACGCGCTTTTAATGGTTACGCCCTATTACAACAAAACGTCGCAAAGCGGAATTATAGAGCATTATAATTATATTGCCGACAGAGTGAACACGCCTATAATCCTCTATCACATTCCGGGCAGAACGGGAATGACAATGACTCCCGAAACGATTAATCAAATATCAAAACATAAAAACATAGTAGGTATAAAAGAAGCGAGCGGTAATATTTCGTCTATCGGTCAGACCGCCGCCCTTTGTTCTAAAGATTTCGAAATATATTCGGGCAATGACGATCAGATCGTTCCGATTATGTCTTTGGGCGGAAAGGGTGTTATATCCGTTCTTTCACACATTGTTCCCGAGGTCGCGCACGATATAGCAAAGTCTTATCTCGAAGGCAAAACCAGGAAAGCGACCGACTTACAGCTTAAATATATGGATTTATGTACGGCTCTGTTCTGCGATGTAAACCCGATTCCCGTTAAGGCAGCTATGAATATGATGGGCTTTAACGTCGGCAGATGCAGGATGCCTCTCGGAACTTTAAGCGAGGAAAACGAGAAGCGTATACGCAAAGCATTAAAGAATCATGGTTTAATTTAAAATCGACGATTTATAAAGGATGATAAAAATGATTAAGCTTTTACTTTCCGGATGCTGCGGACACATGGGAAAAACCGTAACCGCTCTCGTAAATTCGCGAGACGGTTATGAAATCGTCGCAGGAGTAGATTTAAAAGAGGACAGCAATCTCGACTACCCTGTTTTTGCTTCGTTTGACGAGGTAAATGTATATTTCGACGTTATAATCGATTTTTCGCATCCGTCCGTTCTTTCCGGACTGCTCGAATATACAGAAAAAAATCATATCCCTGCGGTATTATGTTCAACAGGATATTCGGATGAGCAGATAAAAAAAATAAACGAAGCGTCCGAATACTGCGCTCTTTTCAGAAGCGCAAATATGTCACTGGGAATTAATCTACTTTCGGACATCTGCGAACAGGCCGCAAAAATACTCGGCGATAATTTTGACATCGAAATAATCGAAGCGCATCATAATTTAAAGCTTGACGCTCCGAGCGGAACCGCTTTAATGCTCGAAAAATCCGTTGAAAACGGGCTTGATTATAACCCCGAGCTTGTCTACGACAGACACGACAGACGGCAGAAGCGCGATAAAAAAGAAATCGGCATGCACTCCGTACGCGGAGGAACTATAGTCGGCGAACATCAGATTATTTTTGCCGGAGAGGACGAAATAATTACATTCTCCCACTCTGCGCGGTCAAAAACCGTTTTCGCGTCGGGTGCGCTTGACGCTGCCGCATTTATGGCAGACAAGAAAATCGGACTTTATTCGATGAAGGACGTTATTTTGTCTCAGAATTAAGAGTATAAACAACCATTAAAAAAGTTACCGCGAAGTCTTGAAAAAGGCTCCGCGGTTTACTTTATTTATCCTTGTATTTTTCGTAATAATCGTCGGCTTCTTTTAAAAGCTTATCAATTTTGATTCGGTTTTCCTCGCTCGGAACATATTTGCTCTTCATTTCATCACTGTGAGAAACAAAACGGACAGATTTATAATATACGCTCTTTTCATAACGAATCAAACCGATAATCAGCGAAATAAAAACGATTAAAGCCGGGATATAAAACAGCCAGATCATTTATTTGAAAAAGTTCTGAAGAATGGAGAAAATCTTTCTTATTATTTCAAGAATTCTGTCAAGGAAGTTTGCGAATTTGTTATATGCGGGAGAGCTCGTTTTGTACGACGGAAGTGAGATATTGTTATCGCCTACAGAGCAGTCAACCGTAATTTCCTCAACAATAAGTCCTAAATATGCGTCGATGAATAAAGACGCGTAATCTGTAACATTGAGGTTTTTCGCAAGATAGTCCGTGATGACAGAGGGGATCTGTTTGCCGGTAACTCGCTGAATGAGTGAAGCAAGCACGCCTGCAGTCATGTCGTCCTCACCGTCAAGAGCATATGCAATTCCGATTTTAAGACAGTCTTTGACAACCTTCATTTCAACGCTGTTTGCGCCGTAATTCTCGTCGCCCTCATAGAAGCCGGCAACAAACTTTGCGATAAGCTCATTGTAGGATTTGTAATCCGAGCCGGTAATGGTAAATCCGTATTTTTCACCGAGAGCTTCAAAGCTTTCACCCTCTGTCTTTTCACCGGTTTTGTAAATAGGCAAGTAGAAAATGCCGGAAAGCTTTTTTATAAGACTATAAGCCGCCTCATATTCCGCACTTCCCTCTTCACCGACTTTTGAGGCAATTGACGCGGGAGAAGCAAGTCTCTTATAAACAATGGAGGAAATGCCGGCTTCGAAACAGCCGTATGAATAAGAAACAAAATTCTCTTTCATGGCTTTAAGCGAGGCTTCATTTGCACCGGATGAAACAAGCGACGTATCAATATCCGTGATATACTCAGTTTTAAAATCTACCGATGAATCGCTGAATTTAACGTTTCTGTAGGCAGCAGGATACATGTAAAGGGACGTTGTCTGTACATCGTAGACCGAATTCATATTAACGGACGTATACTTAACGATATCGTTAATATGAACATGTCCGGAGAAGTTATAAACAACTCCGTTATCTGCAAGAAGCTCGGGGAAGCTGTCATATGCGTTTATAACATGATTAGGCAATACTTTTTTCTGATAGGCAAAATGCTCGGTAATTGCATGGTGAGTCATTGTAATGACTTTTTTACCGTCTTTTTTTGCCTGCTCAAGCTGAGCCTTAACCCATGAAACACGTTCTTTTGTCAGACCGTCGGAATTAGAATCATAGCTGCATGTATCAATAGCTACAAGTCTGTAGCCTGATTTTAAATCATAGACGTACGAACACGAATCGGGATCGACAGCGACGGCGCCGCTGTAGCCGAATGATGCATAAATATTTTTAAAGTCAGCGGGAGAAGCGTTAACCCCGTCAGACTCTGTTGTGTAAACATCATGGTTTCCGTTAATGACAAGAACCTTGATTCCGGTTTTATCCTCGAAGGCTTTAAAAGCCTCTGCCGTATACAGATGCTCGGCAATCGTGCCCTTGTTTACAATATCGCCGGAAATAAAGAGATAATCGGCGTCGGACAAAGACGCTTTTTCAAGAAAACCTGCAAAAATAGCTTTTGATTCAAGACTGAGCGCGGGGTCAGAATGTGAAACCGAATATTCATACGGATTATCCGTATCGGCTGCCGCCGCAGTATTCTCCGAAACATGAAGATCTGAAGCAACAAGCAGATTAATATCCGATTTGTCCGCCGCAAAGGCGGGAACGATTCCGATTGTCATAATAAGGCAAAAGGAAAGAATAAGGGACAGTGCTTTTTTCATTTACATATCACTCCGTTTTTTTATTTATCCGAAAACTTACCGTATTATTCTGCCGATAAGGTTCTGATATACATTTTAAAGAACGCGACTCCGTTTTCCATACAGTCGACCGGGATTCTTTCATTGGTTCCGTGCGTCGTTAAAAGAAGCGACGTATTGACCGTAAACGGAGAATATCTGTATACATTTTCACATATACCCTCGTATCTGTATGCGTCCGTACCGCCCATAACAAGATAAGGCGCGACAAGATTGTCATTATTCATACGCTTGCAGATATCCTCTATTGCATGGAACGCTCTCGAATCTGTCGGTGAAAGATGAGACGGTTCTTTTCCTCCGAGCAGTTCAATTTCAACATTCTTATTCCCTATAACCTTATGAAGATGTTTTTCAACGTCGGCTATTGACTGACCGGGCATTATTCTGAAATTTACGACGATCGAAGCTTTCTGCGGCAATACATTAGCCTGGGGTGAACCGAACATCTGAGTAACGCCGGTAGTCGTGCGAACCATTGAAGCCGCAGGCGGGATATATGTCATAACCTTAGTAATCAAAGGCTTCATATAATTTATATTACATGCGACAAAACGACCCGGGAAGGACATATTCTGTCCGATTCTCGTAAACAGATCAATCATAAAGGGATTAAGATGTGCTTTGAACTGATGCGATTCAATATCCTTAATAACGTCTGCCATTTTTCCGACTGCAGTGTGCTTGGGAGGCTGAGCGGAATGTCCGCCTTTTGTATTAAGCGTAATCTTAAAATCCGCATATCCTTTTTCGCCTACGCCGACGCCTGCAAGATTCAGATTCATAAGGTGCGGGATGTTTACGGGCAGAATCGCTCCGCCCTCGTCTATAATGCAGTCGAGATGAACTCCGCGTTCTTTCAAAAGCGCAGCCATAGCGTCCGCGCCCGATTCCTTTGTTGCAACGGTTTCCTCATTATGACCGAGGAGAACATAAACGTCACGCTCCGGTTCAAATCCCTCTTCAAGCAGCGTTTCGACCGCTTCAAGTACGCCTATAACGTGGTTTTTCATATCAAGAGCACCTCTGCCCCAGATAAATCCGTCCGCGACCTCGCCCTCAAACGGAGGATGCTCCCAGTCGTTCAGGGTACCGTCGGTAACGGGAACAACGTCCTGATGTCCGAGTAAAGCTATCGGGTCAAGGGTCGGATTTTTGCCTTCCCAATGAATGAGCAGACTTGCTCTTGATACGATTTCGATTTTTAATTCAGAGAAAATGTGAGGATATCTTTCCTTTAAAAATTCATGGAATCTGTTAAATTCGTTCCAATCGACCTTTTCGGGGTCGTTATTCGAAATTGTTTTAAATTTAATCGCGTCGGAAAGATTTTTTATAAATCTTTCTGTATTTACTTTCTCTTTAACCAAGGGCGGATATTCTTTCTTCTCCGGTTTAAATTTAACCGCCCTAACCGTATTTGCCGCCAACATCACCCCTGCCGAGGCAAGAGCAGCAGCTGCCGCGGCTTTTTTTGTTGCCATGTGTGTATCACGCTTTCCTAATAGAATTATTTGTTACTATATTAACATATTTTTTGTGTAAAATCAACAATATTATAAAAAAACAAATAAAACATTATTTTTTTAAATTAATTTCAATTTGACCGTGTTATGTTGACATATATTCAAAAAAAATATATAATATTAAATAAAATTAAAATTAAAAGGGGAAAAGGAAAATGGGGTACAATATCGCGCAAAAACTGATAAAGTCTCACCTTGTCAGCGGCGAAATGACCGCAGGAAATGAAATCGGACTTCGTATCGACCAGACTCTCACGCAGGACGCAACAGGAACCATGGCTTATCTTCAGTTTGAAGCAATGGGAATCAAAAGAGTCAAAACGGAGCTTTCCGTAGCATACATAGACCATAATACTTTGCAAAACGGTTTTATGAACGCGGATGACCACAGATTCATCCAGTCGGTAGCAAAAAAAAGGGGAATCAGATTTTCGCGTCCCGGCAACGGAATCTGTCACCAGGTTCACCTTGAACGTTTCGGCAAGCCCGGCAAAACTCTGCTCGGCTCCGACAGCCATACGCCGACCGGCGGAGGTATCGGAATGCTCGCAATGGGCGCGGGCGGACTTGACGTTGCAGTTGCAATGGGCGGCGGAACATATTACATTACAATGCCTAAAGTAGTAAAAGTTAATCTTACGGGCAAGCTTAACGACTGGGTTGCGGCAAAGGATATTATTCTCGAAGTTCTCAGACGAATGTCCGTTAAAGGCGGAGTCGGTAAAATTATCGAGTATACCGGCGATGGCGTAAAAACTCTTTCCGTTCCCGAGAGAGCAACCGTAACGAACATGGGCGCGGAACTCGGCGCAACTACTTCCGTATTTCCGTCGGACGAAACCACTAAGGAATTTCTTAAAGCTCAGGGCAGAGAGCAGGACTGGATTGAACTCAAAGCCGATACCGACGCTGTTTACGACGAGGAAATGACGATCGATCTTTCGTCGCTTATGCCCATGGCGGCAATGCCCCACATGCCCGACAACGTTAAAAACGTCGACGAAATAGGCGAAATAAACATTGATCAGGTATGTATCGGTTCATGCACAAACTCTTCATTCATGGATATGATGAAGGTAGCTTTTATTCTCAAAGGTAAAAAGATTGCGGAAAACGTAAGTCTTTCGATAGCTCCCGGTTCAAAGCAGGTTCTTACCATGCTTGCGGAGAACGGCGCGCTTGCCGATATGATCGACGCCGGAGCGAGAATTCTCGAAAGTGCGTGCGGTCCGTGTATCGGTATGGGACAGTCTCCCAATTCAAAGGGTGTTTCCTTAAGAACATTCAACAGAAATTTCGAGGGCAGAAGCGGAACCGCAGACGCGGGAATTTATCTTGTTTCCCCCGAGGTCGCGGCGGTTTCGGCGATTGCAGGCAAGCTTACGAACCCAGTTAAGGTTCTCGGCGATATGCCGGAATTTAAACTCCCCGAGCATTTTCTTATTAATGATAATATGATTGAAATGCCCGCAAGCGAGGACGAAGCGGAAAACGTCGAAATCAAATACGGTCCCAATATAAAAAACGTCCCCGTCGGCAAGCCTCTTGAGGACAGTATTTCCACACAGGTTACGCTTAAAGTCGGCGATAATATAACGACCGACCACATTATGCCCGCAGGAGCAAAGATACTTCCCTATCGTTCGAACATTCCTCACCTTTCGCAGTATTGCTTCGAACAGTGCGACCCGGAATTCTCCGAAAACTGCAAAAAGCTCGGCGGCGGCATTATCGTCGGCGGAAGCAATTACGGACAGGGTTCGTCGAGAGAGCATGCCGCGCTTGTTCCGCTTTATCTCGGAATCAGAGCTGTTGCGGCTAAGTCGTTTGCAAGACTTCACAAGGCAAACCTTATCAACTCCGGTATTATCCCCATGACGTTTAAAAATCCCGACGACTACGACAGAATCGATAAATTCGATAAGGTAACTCTTAAAAACGTTAAGGATTCAATAGTCAACAATAAAGACATTATCCTCGTAAACGAAACAAAGAACGAGGAATATCCGATGGACTCGAACTTCTCCGAAAGACAGAAGGACATGCTTCTTGCGGGAGGACTTCTTAATTTCACGTCGGGCAATAAATAAAAAGAAAGTAAGGAATTTAATTATGACTCAGGAACAGTTAAAAGCCGCCGTTGCTAAATTTGAAGCTCTTGTAAAAGAGCAGTCGGAGCGTTCGGACAGAATAAAGGCGGATAAAGATTTTATAGATTATTCAAAACTTGATAAACTCACAATCGGAGTATGCGGAGGCGACGGAATCGGTCCTACGATTACGAACGAAGCAGCAACGGTTCTCAAATATCTTCTCAAAGACGAAGTCGAGAGCGGTAAAATCGAATTTAAAAACATAGACGGACTTACAATAGAAAACCGCGTTAAACACATGAAAGCAATTCCCGACGACGTTCTCGAAGAGCTTAAACAGTGCCCCGTAATTCTAAAAGGTCCCACGACCACGCCGCAGGCGGGCGACGGACTGCCCAATATTGAGAGCGCAAACGTCGCAATGAGAAAAGCTCTCGATCTTTTTGCAAACGTACGTCCCGTTAAAATCCCCGAGGAGGGTATCGACTGGACTTTCTTCCGTGAGAATACGGAGGGTGCGTACGCCGTCGGAAGCAAGGGCGTAAACGTTGACGACGATTTGTCAATGGACTTTGTCGTAACAACGACCGAGGGAACAGAGAGAATCGCGCGTCTTGCATACGAATTTGCAAAGAACAACAAAAAAGACAGAGTTTCAATCATTCAGAAAGCGAACGTTATTAAAACCACCGACGGCAAGTTTTTAAATCTCTGCAAAAAAATCGGAGATGAGTACCCCGATATTATCACCGACGAGTGGTATATAGACATCACCACGGCAAAGCTTATCGACCCTAAGAGACGCCGTGACTTTAAAGTATTTATACTTCCCAACCTTTACGGTGACATAATCACCGACGAGGCAGCCGAATTCCAGGGCGGAGTCGGCACCGCGGGAAGCGCAAATATCGGTAAGAAATACGCTATGTTCGAGGCTATTCACGGTTCCGCGCCGAGAATGGTTAAAGAGGGCAGAGCGCAGTATGCCGACCCCTGCTCGATGCTCAGAGCTTCCGTAATGCTTCTGTCGCATATCGGCAGACAGGAACAGGCGGACAAGCTTGAACGCGCACTCGACATCTGTATGCTTGAAGAGAAGAAACTCGTTATAACGGGACGCGAGGACGGAGCTTCCTGCCGTGAATTCGGTCAGTATGTAATGGACACTCTTGCGTCTCTCTGATTTAACAGTCACTTCTTAAAATATCAGAATGAAGGTAAATTGAAAATGAAAAGCGATTACCATGTTTCCAAATCGGTTATATCAAGACTTCCCCGTTATTACAGATTTCTCGGCATGCTGTCGGACGAGGGGATAAACAGAATCTCATCTTCGGAACTTTCTGCGAAAATGGGTCTTACTGCGTCGCAGATCCGCCAGGATTTTAATTGCTTCGGCGGATTCGGACAGCAGGGCTATGGCTATAATGTCGATCAGTTAAGAGCAGAAATCGGTAGGATAATAGGTATAGACCGTCAATATAAGGCGGTTCTTGTCGGCGCGGGAAACCTCGGCAAGGCAATCGCAACTCATTTTGATTTTACGAAAAAGGGCTTCGATCTGTGCGGAATATTCGATACCGATTCAAAGCTTATCGGACGCAATATCGGCGGTATTGTAATAAACGATTTTGATAAAATAGATTTATTCTGCGAACTGTATAAGCCCGCCGCCGCCGTACTCTGCGTTCCCGAGGGCGTCGGCAAATCGGTAGTTACCCGACTCGAAGAAAACAATATAAACTGCTTCTGGAATTTCAGCCATTATAACATTAATGCTGATTTTCCCGAAGCCATTTGCGAAAACGTACATCTTAACGACAGCCTTATGACTTTATGCTTTAATATTACAAATTTCCAAGGCCGGGGATAATTAATGAAAAAGATAGTTAAATTTGATTTTATAGATATAATTCCTCTGCCGAAAGGAATCATTTTTGCGGCAAATAAAAAAATGCCCGACAATTCGTCTAAAATCGTATTTATGCATTACGACGTAATATCGGACGAACTCACCGCGATAACAAAAGGCTCGTATTTTCTTAACAAATTCGGAACGAATTTCGAGGAGATCGTTTCTCAGCTCGGCGATTACATATCATGCGACTCATTAAGACTTCCGGGCGGCAGTACCGTTATACTCTACCCCACGGGCGAAATGGGCGTATTCAGCGATAACGGAAAGCTTGTATGGACAGGCGATATTTATTATAACGACGCTCCGTGCAGAGATCTTGCATACGACAACGGAAGCGTATGGTGCTGTGTCCCCGCAAGAAAAGCGGTCGCAAAATACAGCCTTACATTAAATAAATTTACAATGAGAATCGGCGGAGACAACAACACGTCGTTCAGCCGTCCCGTTTCTCTTTTTTCGGATGACGACGAAATATATATATGCGACAGCGGAAACAACTCGATAAGAATTATCAACAAAAATACGTTCAATGTAAAGGATTACATGACGTTTGACGAACCCGTGCTAAAATATTTTCGAATAATGGATTGCAGGTTTGTTATTCTCGAATCGGGAATTTACAAATTGTGATATTTCATTCGGAGGGCTTAACATTGAAAAAAACACTTTGCACGTTAATGAGCGTTTTGCTTATGATATCCGTTTTTTCGTTCTGCGCGTCCGCGGATTATCAGAATACATATAAAAATACAGGCAAATATTCAGAAGATATCGTCGGCGCGGCAAAAACGCAGATCGGATATTCCGCCGCGGCACAGGATAATAAATACATAAAACGCTTTGCCGACGATTCGGGCAGCGCGAGCGCGTCATTTATAGCATGGTGCGCAGAGCAGGCGGGCGTTCCGTCGTCCGTTCTGTCGTATAAAGGTACGCTTGAATCACTGATCGGAAGATTCGAGGATGCAGGAAAAATCAATTATTCTTCGGTTCTCGGCGGCGATTATTCACCGAAAATCGGCGATATTATTTTTATTACTACCGTGACGGGCGATTTTTCGAAATGCTCTAACGCAGGCATAGTTTCCTCCGTTTCCGATTCAAAAGTCGAGGCAATTTTCGGAGACGTAAATTCTGCAGTTACCCTCCTTTCATACGATATTTCGGACACTCTGATTCTCGGCTACGCTTCCCCCGATTATTCGTCGATAACGCCTTATGTTACGGGCAGATACAAAACCACGACGGGCGTTAACTTCAGAAACGGACCGTCCGCCGAAAATGCCAAAGTGCTTGATTCCAATTCAAATCCGATAGTTATTCCCAAAGGAACAATTGTAACCGTATCCGCAATATCGGGCGGATGGGGTTATACGAAGTATGCAAATAAGAACGGATGGATATGTCTTGAATACGCTTCATATTACAGCGAACTTCCCCCGACGGAGAATACAGAACCCGACAATACCGATCTTGACGTAAAATGGAATATGGTCGACGTTTCCGGCTGGCAGGACGATATAGACTGGGAGAGAGTTTCAAACGAGAATATACAAGGCGCAATAATCAGAATCGGCGTAAGGTATTCCAAGTCAAGGACAATACATCTGGACAGCAAATTTGACCGCAACTGCAAAGAGGCGGCAAAATACTCTGTTCCCGTAGGCTGTTATTTCTACACGGTCGCATACTCCGTCGCCGACGCACAGGCGGAAGCCGAATTCGTCGTAAAAACACTGAACGACGGCGGTTATCAAATGGACTTCCCCGTTTATTTTGACGTAGAGGACGAATCTATGCGCTCGCTCGGCAGAACACTTATAAGCGAAATAACAAACGCTTTCTGCGAAGTGATCGAGGATGCGGGCTATCTTGCGGGAATTTACTGCAGTAAATCGTGGGCTGATTCGTATTTGAATGAAAAAGCAACCGCGTCAAGACCGATGTGGATCGCGCAGTGGGACGTTTCAAAGTGCACATATTCGGGAGCTTTTGGTTTATGGCAGTACAGTGACAAAGGATCTGTCGACGGAATAAACGGATATGTCGATTTAAATATTTGCTATCTTAACTATCCATACTATATTAAATCAAACGGATACAACGGCTATAAAAAACCGACTCCCGCTCCCAAGCCGACTCCCGATCCTGTTCCCGATCCGAATCCGGATGATAATAAAAACATTGAATATGAAGAAAAGAATCTAAAGGTAACCGTAACACCCGCCGGCTGTACAAAATACGGAAGCGTGAAAAAAGCCGATAAAGAAACAGGTGAAGTAGTCAGCTTTAAGCTTATAAATCCGACGGGACATGCACCGGAAGCAAACATAGGCACAGACGGCAAGCTTAAATGCACACAGTGCGGAGAGGTTCTTATAGACATTTCGCCCGAACATGTTACTCATAAGTATACACTCAATGAAGTAATTCCCGCAACTTGCACTACAGAGGGTAAATACGAAGTTTTTTGCGAAACTTGCGGTAATATTTCTGTCGGAACATCCGTAATTCCCGTAAAAACGCACGAAAACGGCGACCATACTATAAAAGATGCGACATGCAAGGAAAACGGCAGAGACGAGATTAAATGTTCCGTCTGCGGTGAAATTACCGAATACGATATAATTCCGACTTCGGGTCATCAGTGCGATAACTGGACTGTTATTACAAAACCCGATTCCACGGGCAAGGTCGGATTAAAACGCGGAGTATGCAAAATCTGCGGAGAATATGTTTATGTAAGAACCGAATACGACCCCAATGAGAAACCCGACGCAAAGCCCGGAGACATAGATATGGACGGTAAAATTACAGTCTCCGACGCCCGCCTTTTATTAAGATTCACGGCAAAAATGACCGATCTTACATCGGCGCAAAAAAATCTTGCCGACGTTAATAAGGACGGCAAAATTACCGCCGCGGATGCAAGACTCGTTCTCAGAGTCGCCGCAAAGCTGGAGGTTCTCTCATGAATAAATATCTCGCAAAATTCATGCAGTTCATGCAGGGACGTTACGGTATAGACAGTCTTTATAAATTTTTGCTGATTCTCTACTGCGCGGTACTATTCATTTTTTCAATGATAGGCTTTTTATTTGAAAGCGTTTCGGTCAGAAGAATGATAGTTTTCGTACCTACCGCTATTATTATTTTCGCTTTTTGGAGAGTTTTTTCAAAGAACATTCCCGCAAGACAGGAAGAAAACAGAAAATATCTTGTTTTTAAATATAAATTCACATCATTTTTCAACTTGCAGAAAAACAGATGGAAATTCAGAAAAACAGATGTTTTCAAAAAATGTCCGCAATGCTCTGCGGTTTTAAAATTAAAAAAAATTCCGGGCGAACACACAGTAAGATGTCCCTCATGCGGATGTGAATTTAAAGTAAAAAACAGATAAACAGTATTACAGCTCGGTATATTTTTATATATCGAGTTGTTTTTTACGATAAAATATGTTATATTTATATAAAAGTATTTTACGGAGTGTGTGCTATGCAAAACGAGATTACAAAGAGAGAAAAACTGCTCGATCAAAACGGCAATATTAAAAATCCGGGATTCGCAAAAAAGCTTTTGTGGGATTATGACCGCAAAGATATAAAAGCAGGAAAAATGAGAATCAAAGAATGGGATTATTACTACATCGGAACACAGGAATACGGACTTTGCCTGACGATTTCCGACGCGGGATATGTAAGCTGTCTGAGCATTTCACTGCTGTCATTTAAAGATAATCCTATGCAGATGAACGATTCCGAAATCGGTCTGTTCCCTCTCGGAAAACTCAATCTTCCGTCAACAAGCGAAACCGGTAACATTTCGGCAAAGGTCGGAACTGCGGAGATGACATTCAATAACGATTCAAAAACACGTCATCTGTTCGGTAAATACGACAATTACTGCAATTCGAAAAAACAGCTGATCTTCGACGTTGTTCTTTCCGATTTCCCCGAGGAATCAATGGTTATTGCCACGCCTTTTAATAAAGATAAGCATTTTTACTATAATCAGAAAATAAATTGTATGAGAGCAAAAGGCTATGTAAAATTCGGCGATATCGAATGGAAATTTACGCCCGAAAACAACGCTCTTGCGACGCTCGACTGGGGACGCGGTGTATGGACATACGACAACACATGGTACTGGGGCAGCGGTCAGACGGTTCTTGACGACGGAAGCACATTTGGATTTAATATAGGCTACGGATTCGGCGATACGTCGGCTGCGAGTGAAAATATGCTCTTTTACAACGGAAAATCGCATAAGCTTGAGGATATTAAATTCAACATTCCTAAAGACGGTGACAAATATCTGTATACCGAACCATGGACGTTTACATCAAGCGACGGACGTTTTGAAATGACATTCAAGCCGATTATAGACCGACAGGCACCGCTTGATATTAAAATTATGTGCATGCTCCCCCATCAGGTATTCGGATTGATGTCGGGAATCGCGATTCTCGACGACGGAACGGTTATTGAAATTAAAGATAAACTTGTTTTTGCCGAGCGGGTACATAATAAGTGGTAAATTGATTTATAAAAATACAGCAGAGACTTGAAAATCTCTGCTGTTATTTTTTATCAATCTTCAGTTAATTCGTTTGATTCGGGCTGTGCGATAACCTCGGGAGCATTGTCTGCCGTATTATCAGTCTGTTCATTTTTATCAACAAGCGTGCCTGCCATGAGATCCGCAAAATCCTGCTCGTCGATTTTCTCATTTTTAATAAGATATTCGGCGACGAGATGAAGCTTATCGACATGAGTCGTAAGAATCTTATTACATCTTTCGTACGAATCGAGAATGATTTTTTCAACTTCGGTATCAATCTGCGCAGCAATATTCTCCGAATAATTACGTACGCTGTTATAATCCTTTCCAAGGAATACTTCGTCATGTCCCGTACCGAAAGTAATCGGGCCGAGTTTATCACTCATACCGTACTTGGTAACCATTTTTCTCGCTTCATCGGAAGCTCTTTCGATATCATTCGACGCACCGGTTGAAATATCGTTAAATATAACAGCCTCCGCAACACGTCCGCCGAGAAGAACAACGATATCGTCGAGCATGCTTGACTTCGATTTATAAAGCTTATCCTCTCTGGGCATATTGAGCGTATAACCGCCCGCCATACCTCTGGGAATAATTGAAACCTGATGAACGGGATCCTGCGAGTCAAGATAATACGAGGAAATCGCGTGACCTGCCTCATGGTATGCGGTTACCTTTTTATCATGCTCGTTAACTTTGTGCGAACGCTTCTCCGTACCGACGACAACTTTTATTGTCGCTTCTTCAATTTCGGGCATAGTGATTGCCTTATGTCCGCGTCTGGCAGCAAGAAGAGCAGCCTCGTTGAGAAGATTCTCAAGATCTGCGCCCGTAAATCCGACTGTTGACTGCGCTATGACGTTCAGATCGACGTCGGGAGCGAGGGGCTTATCTTTAGCGTGGACTTTGAGTATTTCACAGCGTCCCTTAATATCGGGATAACCGACAGTAACCTGTCTGTCAAAACGGCCCGGACGAAGCAATGCAGGGTCGAGAATATCGGGTCGGTTTGTAGCGGCAATAACAATAACGCCCTCGTTAACTCCGAATCCGTCCATCTCGACAAGAAGCTGGTTGAGCGTCTGTTCGCGTTCGTCGTGTCCGCCTCCCATACCTGCGCCTCTGTGTCTGCCGACTGCGTCTATTTCGTCGATAAATATAATTGACGGAGAGTGTTTCTTAGCCTGTGAGAAAAGGTCTCTTACTCTCGAAGCGCCGACGCCGACGTACATCTCAACGAAATCGGAACCCGAAATCGAGAAGAACGGAGCGTCTGCCTCGCCCGCAACGGCTCTGGCAAGTAATGTTTTACCCGTTCCGGGAGGACCTACAAGCAAAACCCCCTTGGGGATTCTTGCACCGAGTGCATTATATTTTCCCGGGTCTTTGAGGAATTCGACAAGCTCGGAAAGCTCCTCTTTTTCCTCATCCGCGCCCGCAACGTCTTCAAAAGTGGTTTTAGGCTTTTTATCCTGGTCGTTAAGTCTGACCTTGCCGAAATTCATTGTTCTGTTGTTCTCGTTCATGACTGAAGAATTCATACGTCTGAACATGAAGAACATATACGCGCACAGCGCAATCATAAGCAGTGCCGTAGGTAAAAGGCTTAATAGCCACGAACCTGCTTTTCCGGACGAATAATCATATTTTATCGTATCGGATTGTTTTACATACGAATTTACGTCGTTAATGAAAATATCAACGCTCGGAACCGTATATTTTTTTACCTCGTCAGAATCCTTCGTTTTATATTGAAGATTGCCGCTTGAAAGATTCAGATTATATTCGGCTATCTGATCTGTTTTAAACAGTTCGACTATCTCGTAATATCTGACTTTTTTGCTCTGCGTTGAATTATTATTCGAATACAGAGCGAACGCGCCTATCAAAATAAGCGGGATCAGCAGATAACTGAGATATCTCATCCAGTTATTATTTTTACTTTCCAAAAATATTTCCTCCGACAGTAGATTTATTCAGAATAAACATACTCTTTAAGAATACCGACAAAAGGCAGATTTCTGTACTTTTCGGCGTAATCAAGACCGTAGCCGACTATAAATTCGTCGGGAACCTCCGTGCCTATGTATTCTGCGGTAAGGTCAACCTGCCTGCGGTCGGGTTTGTCGAAAAGAGTACAGATTCTGATGCTGTTGGGCTTTCTCGCGCTGAGAATATCCTGAATATAGCTTAACGTTTTGCCCGAATCGAGAATATCCTCAACGATCAGCAGATCGTAACCCTCGATATTTCTGTCAAGATCCTTGATAATTTTAACCGCGCCGGACGTTTTTGTTCCGTTTCCATAGCTCGAAACAGCCATAAAATCTATTTCGCACGGAATGGTTATCTCTCTCATAAGATCTGCCATTATCATGACCGAACCTTTAAGAACGCTGACCATAAGGAGTTTTCTGTTCTTATAGTCCTCCGAAATCTGTGCGCCGAGTCTTTTTACTATGGCTTTAAGATCCTCCTCGGAATATAAAACCTCTTTGATATCCTCAAGCATTTATGTTCCTCCTGAAATATATTTTTACAATTCTTTTTGTGCCTTTATCTATTGCGCCGTACTTTGACGTTCCGAAAACCTCGCTCCAAAGTATATTGCAATCGTCCGCTATAAATAATTTACCGCACCTTTGTTCGGCATCTATTTTTTTCTCCCTGTACAGATTTTTAAGACACGACGAATGAGGGGCATTGACATAAGTAAATCTGTCGCTGTTCAAACGCGTTCTTATTCGGGAGTGTAAAATTATTTTATCATAATCCGCAAAATTATCCAATGACAATTCCTTTATATTTTTTTTAAGATCGGATATATTTTTGTTCAATAAGACAAATTCCAATTTTCCGTACGGAGTATCATACGAAAAAATATCTTTTTTTATTTCAATACTCACTTGTTCGGGCATTTTGTCTATACGATTAAAAATTAAAAAACCGTTTTCGATTTTTAACGTTGTATCGGAGCAAATCATTAACGCGCCGGAGCCGTTTTTTATGTTTTCATTTATTATATCGAGATGTTTATATTCGGGCGTAACGGACGTGTTGCCCGTTATAAGTTTTGACAGCACTCTGTTTCTTATACCGATATCGAGCGATAAAAGATAACCGCAGTCAATCCTCGTTTTATTTGAAATCAAATTGTAAGCAGAATCTGCCTGCTTATCAATATATATAATGTCATCCTTTAGCGAATCTGTATTTCTTAAAAAAACAGAAAAAAATGACGGATTAATTTCATTCATAACGGGCAAAATTTTATGCCGAATTTTATTTCTCGTGTAGTTGTCGGAAAGATTGGTCGAATCTGTAACGAAATCAAGTCCGTTTTCCTTGCAGTAAAGCTCAATTTCCTTTCTTTCGCACTCGATAATCGGCCTTATAATATTTTCTCTGACAGGCGGAATACCGGTCAGTCCTTTAAGTCCCGCTCCGCGTGCTAAATTCAAAAAGAACGTTTCCGCGCAGTCGTTAAGATTATGAGCAGTCGCAATTTTTGCGTCGGGAGCGGTTTTATAAAAAAATTCATATCTCAGTCTGCGTCCGCAAAGTTCTACGCTTTCGCCGGTTTGTTTTGAAATTTCGGGAACGTTGATTCTTGTAATTTTAAGAGGAACATTTAACTTATCGCATAAATTTCGTACAAAATTTTCGTCTCTGTCTGCCTCCGCCCCGCGTATCATGTGATTTACATGAGCGGCGATTAAACGGCAGTCAAGTTCGTTTCTTAACGATAATAAAACATGCAGCAGCGAGACCGAATCCGCGCCGCCCGAAAGCGCGACGAGAACGGTATCGCCTTTATTGATCATATTGTATTTTTTGACGGTATTATGTACTTTATTCCTCATCAAACTCCCGCTCCCTGCTTGTAAACATTGTAAAGTCGGGATTCCATGCAAGTCTGACGCTTCCCGTAGGACCGTGACGGTTTTTTTGAACAAGAACCTCCGCGGTATCGACTCTTATTTCGTCAACCGGAGTGTCATTATCGTCCGTATTATAATAATTTTCACGGTAAAGCATTAAAACAATATCCGCGTCCTGCTCGATTGAACCGGATTCACGCAGGTCGGAAAGCTGGGGTTTGTGCGATCTTCCCTTTTCCTCTGTTCGTCTGGCAAGCTGTGCGCACGTTACGACGGGAATTCTCAAATCCTTAGCCATAAGCTTTAAGCTTCGCGTAATTTCCGAAACCTCCTGAACACGGTTATCGGTCTTTTTACTGCCCGTCATGAGCTGAAGGTAGTCAATGATAACACAGTCGACGTTTTTTAACTGTCTTACTCTCGCTTTCATTTCGGGAACCGTAATATTTGACGTATCGTCAAAATAAAGTTCTATATCCGATAAGAAAACCGAGGCGTTTGCTATATGTTCCCATTCGTCCGGTGTGAGATTGCCCGTTCTGAACTTCGTACTCTGTACTCTCGCTTCGGTCGAAAGAACTCTTTGAGCAAGCTGTTCTTTTGACATTTCCAATGAGAAAAACAGGACTCGTCTTTTTCCGTATACGGCAACGTTTCTTGCAAGGTTCAGCGCGAAACTCGTTTTACCCATAGCGGGACGTGCGCCGATAAGAACAAGGTCTGAACGGTTAAGTCCCGTAATCATTCTGTCAAGATCGGAAAATCCCGTCGGGAAGCCCGCATATTCAGCTCTGTCATCGGAGGAAAGCTGATACAAATTAACATAAACATCCTTTAACACGTCTCCGATAGAGGCGGGACCCGTTACCGTTTTACCCTGTCTGATATCGTAAATCTTCTGTTCTGCCATGTCGAGCAATTCGTCCGCGGACATTGATTCGTCCGATGCGAGCTCGTTTATCTCAGAGGTAGTTGAAATAAGGGATCGTATGTAAAATTTTTCTCTTATAATCTTAGCATACGATTCGACATTCGCGGTTGACGGAACGTTTTTTGAAAGCTGAAAAAGATATGTTTTTCCCGATTCGTCGTCGTAAATTTTTTCGTTTCTCAATGCGTCAAGAACGAGCAGGGGGTCTATTTTTCCGCCCTTGGCCGCGTCAAGTGCGATAATAGTCGAAAAAATCGCTTTATGCTGGGGCAGATAGAAGTAATCGGGTTTTAATATCATCGTTACCTGCGAAAGGCAGGACGGATCGAGGAGTATAGCTCCCAAGACCGCCTGTTCAGCTTCAAGACTGAACGGCAGTTTTGACATATCCGGATTACGGAATGCTTCCTGAGCCATAATTACTCTCCTATTGCTACTTTAATTTTTGCGGTGATTCCGCTGTAAAGCTTTACATCACAGTCATACGTGCCGAAATTCTTCATCTCGGGGCAGACAAGCTTTTTCTTGTCTATATCGAGTCCGAACTGCGCCTTAACGGCTTCGCTGACGTCCTTTGAAGTAACGGAACCGAAAAGTCTTCCGCCTGCTCCGGCTTTAGCCGTGACACGTACGATTTTGCCGTTGAGCTTCTGCGCCGCTTCGTTCGCCGCGGCTTTTTCGACATCTATTTTATGCTGTTTTGATGATTCTCTGTTCTTCATTTCGTTTATAGCCTGCGCGTTTACCTCAACCGCAAGCTTTCTCGGCAGAAGAAAGTTTCTCGCGTAGCCCTCGGCGACGTTTACTTTCTGACCTTTTTTTCCGAGTTCCTTTATATCTTGATTAAGTATAACTTCCATTTATTTTTCCTCCGTGGTTATATAAATTTTTCAATTGATTTATTGAGTTTTTCGAATACTTCGTCGAAAGACTTTGTATCTATCTGCGCGGCCGCCATTGTCTGATGACCGCCTCCGCCGATATCCTCCATAATAAGCTGAACGTTGATTCTGCCGTAGCTTCTGGCGGAAACCGAAATACCTTTGCCGTTATAATACGCGACAAAAGAAGCGTCGACGTTATCAATGTGTAACAGCTCGTCGGCAGCCTTTGCTCCCGCTATATGAACATCGGCACCGACTTTATCGGTATAGGCAAGAGCATAATTCGACTTATACACCGCGTTTGCAACTATTGAATTAACAAGCTTATATTCCTCGGTTGAAGCGGAGAACATCTTTCTGACCGATATCGTATCTGCGCCCATATCTTTAAGATAAGCGGCGGCTTCGAACGTCCTGACTCCGGATTTTAAGGTAAAATTCTTAGTATCAAGGTAAATTCCCGCAAGCAGACACTCCGCCTCAACAGGCGAAAGTCTCGGCTTTGAAGGCATGTATTCGATAAGCTCCGTAACCATTTCGCTCGCGGATGACGCAGTCGGCTCGTGATAGAATACAGACGCGTTTTCGATATGATCGACTGACATTCTGTGATGATCTATTACTATGACGTTTTCAATCTCCGAATACAATTCGGGACTGTCGACAATCCTGCTTCTCATTACGTCCGTAATGATCAACAGCGTGTCTTGGTCTGCAAGCTGTCTTGCGACGGCGGGACTTATGAAAAGATTATCGTCGACCGTATCGTTATAATGATTTATCAACGGTCGAGCAAGAGATGTTTTTTCATCAACCGCGATATGTACATCCGTATCAAGATTTCTCACGGCGCAAGCAAGTCCGACCGCAGAGCCGAGTGCGTCGAGGTCCGACGCGGTATGACCCATGATTATAACCTCGGAAGCTTTCTTTATTGCATCCTCTATCGCTTTCGCAATAAGACGGGAACGTATCTGCCCGCGTTTTTCCACACCGTCGGAAACACCGCCGAAGAACTGATAGTTTTCTCCGTTTTTAATAGCCGTCTGATCTCCGCCCCGTCCTCTCGCCATATCAAGAGCCTGGCGTGAAAACTGCTCGCATTCCGTTGCAAGTCCGCCTGTGCCTACGCCGATAGAAAGAGTAAATCCGGAGGTTTTATCGTTAATTTTATAATTACGAACCTCGTCCATTATATCAAAACGGGACTCGATCATTTTAAGCAGATTCATATATTCGGTAACTGCAATAAATCTGTTGTCGCCGATTTTTCTCGTAATACACGATTTATCCGAGAACCATTCCGTTATCTTTTTCTCAATATCGGAAATAAACGAAGTGTACAGACTGTGAGAAAGAATGACCGAAGCTTCGTCCGCCGCGTCGATCGAGATCATAATTACAACGGGACGCGACGAATTATACTCTGACTCTATATCCTTATAATATGTATCGTCTATCAGATAAATCTGATAAACCGAATCATTATCCGTATTAACGCAGGAAATAAACGACGTATATTTGCGTCCGAATATTTCAATCGGTTTTGTATAATTCGTATTGTCAAGCTCAAAATCGGATATTATACCCGAAAACATATCCTCGCTGAAATCGTCGTGCCCTGCGGCGCACGAAGCAAAGCTGTCGTTGTACCAGATAATCCTGCCGTCCGACGAGCATACAGCAAACGGCAGCGGAACCGTGCATATTCTGTCCTTGTTCAAATCCGAAAGTGATTCGTTAATAAGAATCACGGAATTTTTCAAATGCTTAAATTCATTGATTCTCAGCAAACACAAAACAACGGAGAATACCGCGGAAACGGTCAGCATAACCAGTCCGACTATTCTGTTTTCGATTAGCATTACGCATGACATTGCAATAAGCATCAATACCGACAGAATATTGCTCGCGTAATATTTAAAAGCCGATTTGAATTTCAAGAGCGAATTCCTCCACCGCTTAATAATTTAATCAGACCTCGCTGATAACAGGTAAAATAACGGGACTCTTCTTTGTCCTGTCGTAAACGAATCTCGACAAATCGTCCCTGACCTTATTTCTCAGCGAATTAATATCGTGACGTCCTTTATCCGAATAAGAATCGGTAACGCGGACTATACGCGAATTCATCTCGCTAAACAGCTCGCTCGATTCCTTCATGAAAATAAATCCCTTTGAATATATCTGCGGTTCGGAAACAAGATAACCCGTAAGCGAATCGAGAACTATCGAAACGACTATTATACCGTCCTCGGAAAGAAGCTTCCTGTCTCTTAATACGACGCTTCCTACGTCGCCGACTCCGTATCCGTCGACAAAAACGTTGCCTGAGGGGATATCCGTGACGGTGTAGGTATCGTCGAACAGAGATATGCAGTTTCCGTTTGACGTAATAATAATGTTGCTTGCAGGTATTCCCATAAGCTGACCCGTCAGAGCATGCTTCTGAAGATGCTTCTGCTCGCCGTGAACGGGGATAAAGTATTTCGGCTTCACAAGTCCGAGGATGATTTTCTGTTCCTCCTGGCAGGCGTGTCCCGAAACATGAACATCGTACATACGCTCGTATACAACATGTGCGCCGAGTTTCATAAGCTCATTAATGACATTTCCGACCGTTTTTTCGTTGCCGGGTATCGGATTCGCGGAAATGATAACACAGTCGTTAGGACCTATCGACACCTTTCTGTGGTCGGACATTGCCATTCTCGTAAGCGCGGACATAGGCTCGCCCTGGCTTCCCGTGGTGATGAGAACAAGTTCATTATCCGCATACTGCTTTATAGCGTCAATTCCGATTATAATACCCTTGGGAACGTTTAAATAACCTAACTGCTGTCCGATAGCGACAACGTTTTCAAGGCTTCTGCCCGAGAGTGCAACCTTTCTGCCCAATGACTCGGCAACATTGATAATCTGCTGAACTCTGTGTATGTTGGAAGCGAAAGTTGCTACGATAAGACGGCGTTGTCCTGCTTTTCTGAACAGGTTTTCAAACGACTCTCCGACCTTACGCTCGCTCTCCGTATAACCCGGACGTTCGGAATTCGTCGAATCAGACATCAAACACAAAACACCCTCGTTGCCGAGTTCGCCGAGTCTTGCAAGATCTGCCATTCCGCCGTCTATCGGAGTGCAGTCGATCTTAAAATCGCCGGTATGAACAAGCGTTCCTGCGCCGCATTTTATTGCGAATGCGAGCGCGTCGGGAATTGAGTGATTCATGTGAATAGCCTCAACGCTGAAACCGCCCGCCTTGATTTTATCTCCTGCGGAAATGACCTTGAGTTTTGCTTTTGAAAGCTTTTTAGCCTCTTTAAGCTTAGCTTCGATAAGACCTATCGTAAGCTGGGTCGAGTAAAGAGGAACATTGACAACATCAAGGAGATACGGAATACCTCCGATATGATCCTCATGTCCGTGAGTGACAAAAATACCGCGTATTTTTTCTTTATTCTTTTCAATATAAGTAAAATCGGGAATAACAAGATCGACTCCGAGCATTGTAGAATCGGGGAAAGCAAGCCCGCAGTCTATTATAATAATATCCTCGCCGTACTCTATAACGGTCAGATTCTTTCCGACCTCGTTAAGTCCGCCCAAAAATCCGATTTTAACGGGCATGGAGACAGACGCATTTTTTGCTCCCGAACGTCTGCGGGAATTTGCAGTATTTTTTTTCTTTTTCTGCTCGTTTGTATTCTTTACGCTGTCGGATTTACCTTTCTTTTTTTCTGAATCTTTTTTTATATCTTCGGATTTTGTATTTGATTTTTTCTTTGTCTCATTAGTCTGCTGAGTGTTTTTTCTGATCTGCGCCGCCTTTGAAATATCCAGTTTACCGTACTTTTTTACGGAATCGTCAAATGCGTCGATGTCGTTCTTCTTTTTTTTCGGTTCCTTTTTTATACTGTTCTGTTTATTCGTATTCATGATCGACTCCTTAATATAAAATACATATATAATCAAATATATATAATAAAATTTAAAATAAAAATAAATATGTAAAGCCCATTAGGGCATTATAGATATTTTACTCTTTTAAATCGTTTATGTCAATAGAGGACGACTTTATTTTCTCCTCTATCGTTTCACAAAGCGACTCGGATATTTCAGCCGAGACGGATTCCGCTAAAATTTTTATCCGCCGACCGTCGCATGTCGACGAAATAAGTGCCGTTCCGTTCGGGAAATAAACCCTGTAACCGTACACCGGATCGGTTTTGCTTACATTAAATACTTTTCCTATTTCGGACGGAAGAAGCGTCGAGTCTATTTCGCGTTTTCTCATTTCTACACCCGGAAGCTCGTCATACAGTCCGGAGAGTGTTTTTCTTCGTTTGCTCATAATCGACAGAACTTTAAACATCATAAATACTGCGTCGAAGCCGAACATACAGCGTTCGGAAAGTCTGTATATTCTGTCTGAATAATCGCCCGATGAAGAATTAGAAATCCTTACGACATCGCATCCGAATTTCTCGGCGACGGAATCGATTATTTTCGGAGCGTCCGTTCTTACGCAAACGCTTCTCCCCTTTTTGAATTCGTCAAAAGCGCATATCATAAGCAGATGTTCGAAGTCAACCGTTCTTTTTTCCTCATCGGCGGCGGTTACCTTTTCGCCTGATTTATCGACAGTAAAATGCGGATAATCGGCGATGCCCGAAGAAAACAGGTACGTACATCTGTTTATTACGTCTCTGATAAGTCTGTTATCACAAGAGAAAGAATATTTTACATAACCGTTAAGCTCCGAGCACAGAGCAAATAACTTGCCGAAGTATATTTCTTCGATTCTTCTCATGTCAAGCATATCGATACACGTGCCGTTCGACGAATAAATAAAATCATCCTTTTTATATCTTGACTCTATTTTACGCTCTTTGTTTCTTGTTAAGGGAAGTCCGAATTTTTCATAAATCCGTATTGTTGATATACCGTTTTCCGTTTTAATAAACGCTCCCGATTCAACGGAACTGTATGAAATGCAGAACTGAAGCTGGGCACAGTAACATTCTCCGAAATCATAAACGGTACAGCCTGAAGAAATAAGACCCGAAATCATTGCCATGGCGAGGGCTCTCGACGAATTATCGCCGTCGCATCCGATTCCGAAAATACCGTCTTTCATACAGCTTCCGATCGCCATACCGATTCGGCAGCACTTGTCGCTTCTTAACTCGCGGAATGTTCTGCCGGTAATTCCTCCGTCGTCAATAAGCTCGTCAAAATATTTTCCGCTGCGTACATCCTCGTTAATATATGATGATGAATATATTTTTTTGTTGGGCCAAATAAGAATACCCTCGCCTACCGTTGTTCTCGCACCTATAACACACGATGAACCTATGCAAGCGCCCTCTAAAACGGTGCAGGAATTTTTCAGCGTACATCCTTTTGCAATTACGGCTCCGGTTATACTGCATCCGTTCTCGATGAAAACCGACTTTCCGATAACGGATTTTTTTATCTTAACCCCGTCTGACAAAACAGAATTGTCCTCTATGACCGCGTCGGGACCTAAAACACAGGAAGAACCGATTTTAACGTTACTGCCGATATAAACGGGCGGAATAAATGAAACGTCGTTCGGAATTCGGCAGTCGGAAAATGAAACAATACCGTCCGAGGGAATCTCAACATTTGTTTTGACGCGTGAATTCAAAACGTCGAAAACACACTGCCTGTACTGAGTTAAATCGCCGATATCGCACCAATACGAATCCGTGTTATATGCGTATATATTCATTGAATTATTAAGCATTTCGGGAAAAATATCTTTGGAAAAATCGCACGAATCATATTTTGAAGCCGTCTTGACCGCACTTTCGGACAAAATATATATTCCGCAGTTTGCAAGAGATGAAACCGCGTGATTCCTGTCGGCTTTTTCACAAAATCCGATAACCTTATTTTCGCCGTCAAGACAGAGCGTTCCGTACTCGTCGGTATTTTCAACCTGTTTACAGCAAATCGTCGCGTCGGCTTTTTTTGCGATATGATATTTCATAACCTTATCAAGCTCGATATCGCACATGCAGTCTCCGCTTATGATAAGAACGTCGCCGCAGTTGTTTTCGGGAAATATTTTTTTAAGACATCCTGCGGTTCCGAGCGGTTTTTCTTCTATATAATAGCTAAGCTTTACCTTATCGTTTTTTACGTTTATATTATTTATAAACTCCGTCATCTCTCCGCTCAGATACCCTAAAGTAAAGCATATATCGTCAAATCCGCACGAAACGAGCAAATCGATTATATATTCCGCCGTCGGCTTTGAAAGAATCGGCATAAGAGGCTTCGGAGTATCGCAGGTTAAAGGTCTTAATCTGCTCCCCTGTCCTCCCGCAAGAACTACTGCTTTCATTAAAAATCCTCCTATCGGTTTATAATGATATTTTGTTCGTTATGAGAGAATTTATAAGCAAAGTATTTCTTTTTAATTAAATTTATGCTATTATTTACGCGGTGATGATATGGAATACACTAAAGGAGTCTGTCTCTATACCGACGGCGCGTGTTCGGGCAACCCCGGTCCCGGCGGATGGGGCGCGATATTGAGACTCGGCGAATATGAAAAAAGAATGTCGGGCGGCGAAAGGGAGACTACAAACAACCGTATGGAGCTGACTGCAGTTATATCGGGACTCTCCGCGCTGAAAAAGCCGTGCGAGGTAAACGTAGTTTCGGATTCGAAATACGTATGCGACTCGGTCGATAAAGGCTGGGTATACGCGTGGAAAAAGAAAAACTGGAAAAAATCCGACGGCAAACCCGCACTGAATTCCGATTTATGGGAACAGCTTCTGAAATTACTCTCGACTCATAAAGTTAAATTCACATGGATAAAGGGACACGCCGGACACCCCGAAAACGAGATATGCGACAAAATGGCAGTAGCAGAATCCAAAAAATTTCAATAAAAAAAGACGGAGGACGGCAAAAAAACCGTTCTTCGTCTTAATGTAATTATATGAATTATATTATAATACAGATAAGTCCGCTGCATCCCTCGTTTATAACGCGTTCGAGCGTTTGCTGTATCTTCATTCTCGCCTCCGTCGGCATGTGATAAAGCTTATTTTTCAGCCCCTCGTTTACGAGATCGTCAAGCGACTTTCCGAATATATTTGACTGCCATATTCTGACCGGATCCTCCTGAAATTCGTTTAAAAGATACATAACGAGTTCCTCGCTCTGGCTTTCGCTGCCGACTATCGGCGCAACCTCGGTCTGAATGTTCGCTTTCATCATGTGTATGCTCGGCGCGCTCGCTTTGAGTCTTACTCCGTATCGTCCGCCCTGCTTCATTATTTCGGGCTCTTCAAGAGTCATTTCATCTATCGTAGGCATGACAATGCCGTAACCGGTCGCTTCAACCTCGTCAAGCGCGGTTTTTATTCTCGAATATCTGCGCGACGTTTCGGACAATGAGGTCATACAGTCCATCAGATCGGCTTCCGACTTTATATCAAGCGACGAGATGTCTGACAAAACGGAATAAAAAACCTTGTTGTCAACAGAAGCTTTTATTGTCGCCTTGCCCGTACCGAGATCAATATCCGCAACTTCCGCGTTCTGAATACAATCCTCGCCGGCTATATCGCGTTTCATAACGTCGACGCACCGCATATTAGTAAGCTTCTGCGCGCTTGCCTTTACCGCATTAAACAGCGAACTCTTTACGCTGTGCGAATCGGGCAGAGTTTTCATCCAACCGGGGAAAGTTACGCTGACCTCTCTTACGGGGAATTCCATAAGAACCTCGGACAGAATAGTTTTAATCTTCTCTTCGTTAAGTTCAAGACAGTTTACGGGCAGTACGGTTACGCCGTATTTTGAAGTAAGCTCTATGCTTAAATTTCTCGAAGAGACGGAATCCGGATCGATACAGTTAAGCAGAACTATCATGGGTTTGTTTATACTTTTAAGTTCGTTTATTACCCTTTCTTCGGCTTCTTCATACTCGTATCTCGGGATGTCGCTTATGCTTCCGTCTGTCGTAACGACGAGTCCTATGGTCGAATGTTCGCTTATAACTTTCTGCGTTCCGATCTCCGCCGCCATATTGAACGGTATATCCTCATCATACCACGGCGTTTTAACCATTCTCGGCTGTTCGCCCTCTATGTACCCCAATGAACTCGGAACTATGTATCCGACGCAGTCTATCATACGAACTTTAAATCTCGCATTGTTGTCAAGCTGTATTTCCGCCGCCTGCTCGGGAATAAATTTAGGTTCCGTGGTCATAATAGTACGCCCCGCGGCAGACTGGGGCAGTTCGTCCACCGCCCTCGCTTTTGCAGAATCGGAACCGAGATTCGGCAGAACGACGTTTTCCATAAACTGTTTTATAAAAGTTGATTTTCCCGTACGTACGGGACCGACGACTCCGATATAAATATCGCCGTTTGTGCGGCGCGCAATATCGCCGTATATGCTTGCATCTGTCATATTTTTATCCTCCGCTCATTATTTCGTTTGGTAATCTATATGTGCTTCGGACATGTTTTATGACATTACGATTCTTTTCTTGACGGGATAAGCATTAAAATAAAGCTTACGGCAAGCAATGCGCAGGAAAACCATATTGAACGTTCGTAAAAACGAAGAACCGCCAATCTGCCGAAGCCTGCGCCGACGGCAAATATCGATATAACGCTGAAATAAACCAGTGACTTATGAAAAATTCTTATATCTTTATAATGGAAATAAGCGTAAAGCGACTCGACCGCGCTTCTCATATTCCCGATACACATGGTAGATGCGTAAACATGACCGCGTACCTTATGGAAAGTCTGAACCTGCAAAGCGCAGACAAACGACACCATCGCATTTGCGGCGGCGTTATATTCCTGCGGAACAAAACCGACCGCAAATAATATCAGGATTTCTATAACAATTATGATCTGACGCCAATGTAATTTTTCAAAAGTTTTAAATTTGCAATGTATAGCCTCCGCCGCGTATGTTCCGAAAAGAAACGACAATACAGGCACAAGATATCTTATGCACTCCGAAAATTCTCCGGTAAAAAGATTCTCGCTCATTAAAACGATATTTCCCGTCTGTGCGTTTGCGAAAACTCCGCCTCTGGCACAGTAAGTGTATGCATCCTGAAAACCGCCCGAAAGAACGATAAATATCGCGGTAATTATCGAATCGGACATTTGAGGGCGCACCTTTTTTAAAAGTTCGTTCACTTAAAATCCCCCGTTTATCTTAAACTCATCGCTTCCGCAAAGGTTACGTGAGAGGTTCTCATTTTCGGTCTTAAAATATTAAACAGCGTTTTATAAGGAAGCGACGATCCGATAACAGAAGAAATGTCAATGAAATCACAATGTGTTTCTTTACAAAGAGTTTTAAGAGCAGTATTAAAATCATTTGCTTTCTGCGAGTCGTCGGATACAGACAGAACATACAGCCTCGCGTTCGTGCTCTGATGAAGCGAATAAAGAAGCCATTCGTATTTATCGGCAAAATCATAAACGCTCGGTCCGTTCGGAGCTGACTCCGTATCTCCGAAATTTAAAAAAATCTTTGCAGGTTCCAAAGCGGCAATATCTTTATATCCCGATTTAGAAGCCTCTTCAACCGTGAGTCCCTTAACACTCCTGTTATAGACAGGTTCACTGAATCCGCAGTTCATCGCGGTTTCGTTAACGTTAAACTCGCTTAAAAAATCGGATCCGTACAGAACGGACGAATTTTTAATAACATCTTCATTATCGTACATCATTTTATTATCTCCCTTGATTTTTAATCCATAATGATTATAATATCATTATGAGATAATTGATAATCTTATTTGTATATATTCGATATATCATTTTTATATGAGGTTGAAATTATGAATATCAGTTTTGAGCATTACAAAATCTTTTATTATGTCGCAAAATACAAAAGTCTGTCAAAAGCGGCTCAGCTTCTCATAAACAATCAGCCGAATCTTACAAGGACGATAAAAAACCTTGAAAATGAACTCGACTGCCGGCTGTTCTTCAGAACAAATAAGGGAATGATTCTCACTCCCGAGGGACAGATGATCTACGCGCACATAAAGAACGCAGTCGAGGAAGTTATCGAAGCGGAAAACGAACTGAGCGAAATTAAACTTATGAAAAAAGGGCTCGTCCGAATTTCGGTAAGCGAGATAGCGTTAAGGTGCAGACTGCTCGGCGCGATTAAAGAATACCGCAGAAAATACCCCGACATACGTATCGAAATAAGCAACCATCTGACCGCGCAGGCTGTCGAATCCGTCAGAGATTCGAACGCAGACATGGCTTTGGTTACAACTCCTGCGCCGGATATAAATGAATTTGATTCAATATTTGTCTGTCCCGTAACGGAATCCGCAATTTGCGCAAAAGATTTTATAATCGAGGAAAAAGAACCGCTTTCGCTCTGTCAGCTTTCAAAGTATCCGCTTGTATCGCTTTCAAAAAATACACAGACATACGAATTCTACAGAGATATTTTTTCGGCAAATTCCGCAGAATTTAATCCCGTCGTCGAAACGGCGGCAGAGGATCAGATAATTCCGATGGTTGAAACGGGAATAGGAATCGGTTTTGTCCCGGACGGATTTCTGAAAAACGAAGATAATATAAGAAAAATACCGCTTTCCCAAACTCTTCCGCAGAGAAATATTATAATAGTAAAAAAGAAAAACCGGCCTCTCAGCATTGCGGCTTCGAGGCTGGAAGATATTATATTGAATTTATAGTTTTTTTAAGATTCAAACCGGATTCTGTTACTTAAACTGAGAATATCAGTGTTTTATCATCTTCAAGAAAATCGGAATCAATTGAATTAAATTCCTTAATCTGCTCGGGATCGGCTTTGTGCGACTTTGCTATACTCCACACGCTCTCGCCTTTTTTCGCAAAATAAACGTTTACAGCACACTTTTCACTCTTCGCTTCTGTCTTTTCGCCGAGCGTCATATTCGTAACCGCTCTGCGGGTTTCAAATTTCACGCCCGCGAACGTTACGTTCAACTCCGCATCTATTATTATATTCGAATCCGAGTCAAGCGAAAAAGCCATGTTATTAATATAAACCTCAGTCTCACTCATAACGTCGCCGGAGGGACAGCCGCATTCTTTTTCAAATGAAAAATCTTCGGCTCTCTGCGTAAAAATATATCCTGAATCGGGTGTTTTCAAAATTATATCGAAATAAATATTACCCGTAACGCTCCATTTTGAGTCAGTCTGCGATGATGAGTATTTTATTCTTCGCACGCTTATATCGGCGATTTTGGCTTCGGGATATGCGGATATGTCGGCTTTCATAGTAACCTTGTAAAGCGACGACGGCTCCGATATCAGATCGGCGCATTTTATCTCTCCGGTCTCGATATTAAGCTCGTTATCGCAGGAATAAGCGTCCTCCATACAGCGTATCATAACGTCGTTGTAAACGTCGGTCAGGACAGAGGATGTAACGGAAATTTCGCATCTGCCCCGCTGTAATGTTCTGTCGGAGGAAACGGATACGTTAACGGCACAAACTTTTAATTTATTTCGGCATACGGAATTTTCATCAAGCGAATCGATATCGAATATCTGACTGAACTGTATGGATTCGTTTTGTGTGCATAATTCTCCGCTGTCGTTTAAAGTGACGATTTTTAACAGATAAATTCCCTTTAGCATAATTTTATTTTTAATGCATTTATATTCGTTAATGCACGGCGTAACGTCCGTTCTGTATATCTTAACGTCGGACGCGGATCTTATATCAAAAGAATCGGATACCGTAAAAGAATTCACTGCGCATGTGCAGAGTGTTTTCTGCGTATAAGAGCGTTCAAGCTTTTTTACGCAGTCTGGCGCACAGGAAGAAACGACGCTGACGTTTGCTATGTATTCGTCGCGGACATCAAGAGAGATCGAACATTTAAGCTCGGCGCATCCCGGTCCCGAAACACGGCAGGAGGTCTGCTCGCTTGAAGCACAGACAGTAACGCAGTCCGTTTCACAGGCGTCGGGAATATCTATTTTCTTAGCAAACGGAACGCTCGTTTCGTAAACCTCACATTCCCCCTCGTCGGAAGAATACAACATTCTGAAAACAGCGGTTCCCTCTGCGGATACCTTTCCCGAATTTACCCATACGGAATTAACGTTCGCCTGCACACAAGTATTTATAACCTTATTGATCCTCGGACAGTAATCGGGCAGATTAACGAGTGTTTCGACGGTTTCTTCAACCGCGCCCATATATCTTACGTTCTTTTTAAGTACATCATCTTTGGTGATTTGCAGTTCCATAATTAAACACTCCTTTTTTTGATTCATTAATAGCTATGCCGATAAAAAGAGTTTTATTACAAAACGAAGCGAGACGAACGAATTATAATCGAACGTCTCGCTTCATTTTTCAGATATTTTCTTTTTTTATTCTGAATACAAGTCTCAAAATTCCTTTCAGACATTTCGGAGTCTCGATTACTTTGACAACCATACTTTCCACCCCTTTTCAGCATTTAAGAAGGAGCATTGCTCCGCATATAATAAGAAAAAGTGAAAGCGTAAATATCAAAAATTTGGTGGGAAAAATACACATCGCGATAACGCCGAAGCCCAGGGCGATAGTTATAAAACCCACCGGCGATTTTTTCTTTCGCATATAAATATCCCCCCGTATAAAGACTTCATTCCATTATACGGGGAGATTTTACAGTTGTTACTTTTTATCCTGCCATGTTTTGTGTGATTTTACTTCGTCATACATAATACAGTAGCTCTGATGTCTCGAAACGGGGATGATTCCGTTTTTAACCGCCTCAATCACGGCGCATCCTTTATCGTTGACATGCGCGCATGAGATAAATTTGCATTTACCTATATACTGCGAAAATTCGGGAAAACAAAACGGCATATTTTCTTTTGTAATAAGCTGTGTGTTTTCAAAATCGAGCGCGGAGAATCCGGGCGTATCGGCAATATATCCGCCGAACAGTTCAAACAGTTCAACGCTTCGTGTGGTGTGTCTGCCCCTGCCGAGCTTTTTGCTTATATGCGACGTTTCGAGATTGAGTTCGGGTTTGATTGCATTTAAAAGCGAGGATTTCCCGACGCCCGTATTACCCGTAAGCGCGCAAACAGAATTTTTAAATATATCCGAAAACATATCGGTATTTTCATTCGTCTTTGATGACACGGCAAATGAATTGATACCGCTTTTTTTGTAGATCGAAACATATTCGTCCGCGTCGGCAAGATCGCATTTAGAAAAAACAACAACGGGTTCTATATTGCTGTCTACCGCCTGCGCCGTCAGCCTGTCTATGACCGTAAGATTCGGTTTAGGCTCTGCGACAGACGAAACAATGATAAGTTTATCGATATTTGCGACGCTCGGACGTAAAAGGAAATTCTTTCTGTCATATATTTTTATCACGGTACCTTTTTTCGTTTCGTCATCCGCGTCGATATCGGCTCTGTCTCCGGCAAGCGGGGTTAAACGCTCTTTTCTGAAAACACCGCGCGCCTTACATTCGTAAACCTTGCCGTTTTCGGCTTTCACATAGTAAAAACCGCCGATACCTTTGAGAATAATACAGTTTTCATATATCATCCTTCGGGTCCCTTACTTACGTAAAGAATAACTCTTTCGTTCTTTGCTTCTTCTTTTGTGAATTCGGTTTTGAAGCTCTGGGTATCCGCACTTATCGCATAGCCCTCGGGAACGGTTGTAGACGACATTTTTATAATTTCGCACGAGGGGAATCCTGCGGAAAGTATCGCGTCGCAAGCCTCGTCCTGCGTAAGTCCCGCAACGGCGGGAAGAATGACCTCTGCCGCAGGCTTTTGCGTCTGAGGAGTGTATGAGAATCCGAAAGACTCTACGTTAACCTCGGGAGTATTTTTAGTAAAATCAACGGTTATTGTGCATACCTTCTGCGAATCGATCATCGCATAGTATTCCATGTTGCCGTTGCCCGTTACGGTAAACGAGAACGACGAACCGTCAAGCTTTACACTGCTTTCCGTTATAACGTTCGAATCCGTATCGTAAACTGTAACCTTTCTCGGTGCGGAATCGTTATACGATGAAAGATCCGGAAGCAGGAACGAACACTGCGCCTGTTTCTGCTCCTGTGCTTTGCCGACCCAAATTGTTATATCGGATGTTTCGGGATCAATGAATGTGGACTGTTCTATGGACTGTCTTATAACATGGTTAATAAGCGTAGCGTCGGTGACAGTCTCATACTCAATTTTGATTTTTTCATTTTTAAATCCGATTGCCTTCAGATCGTTCTGCGCGTCGGATAAAACTGAGCCTACGAGATCGGGAACGGCGACGGTTGTATCGTCAGCCGCATAAATGACAGTGATTACCGAACCGGGCTGCTGATACGAACCCACCTCGGGCAGAGTGCTGATAATCTGTCCGAGCTTATAATCGGTCGTGACTTTCGGTTCGAGTTTTACATTGAAATTGAGAAGCTTGAGCTGGGTTTGATACGCTTCGAGAGTGGTTTCAGCCGTAAATGCGGGAATCTGCTGCATACTTGCATTATCTGCATAGTCAAGCTTAATTACCTTATTGGACTGCTTGCTCAAATCGGTGCCTTTTTTAATGCTCTGATTGAAAACCTTGCCCGCTTCATGCTCGCTTGTATATACCGGGTTTTTCTCGATATATTTAGAAAATTCGGGATATTTCGAGTCAACCTCGTCAATGAGAAGTCCTGTAAAATCGGGAACTATAAGCGAATTCTTATTTTTAAAAAAGAAATGATAGCATGTAAATCCTATTCCGATAACAAGGACGGCAATAACGGCAATCAAAATCGGCATTGTCACATTCTTCTTTTTCGGAGTTTCATCTTCGTAATAATCATTATCCGAATCGTCAGGTTCATCGTCCGCAGCATCCGAAACCGTATTTCGTGAGGCGTTTATTACGCTGTCGCTTATAGGAGGAACATACTTTGTAGGCTGTTTGTCTATAAAATACTCGTAATCGAATTTAATGTTGGGATTACGCTTGAATTCCTCCAAATCAAGAAGCATTTCCGCCGCGGACTGATATCTGTCGCGCGGGCTTTTCTGCATCGCGCGCATTGTTATCTGTTCGAGACCCACGGGAATACTCGGATTGATTCTTCTGGGCATTTCGGCTGCTTTCTGCATCTGCATTATTGCAACTGAAACAGCGGAATCCGACTGGAACGGAAGCTGTCCCGTAAGCATTTCATACATAACGACGCCGACGGAATAAATATCGGATTTTTCGTCCGTAAAATCTCCTCTTGCCTGTTCGGGACTTATATAATGTACGGAACCGATCGCACCGTTTTCGGTAATGGTGCGTGTATCGCCTCTGTTGAATCTCGCGATTCCGAAGTCCGTAACTTTAATCGTTCCGTCCTGTAAAAGCATTATGTTCTGTGGTTTAATATCGCGGTGAATAATGCCCTTATCATGAGCGTGCTGTAAGGCTTTTAATATCTGCATGGAGAAGTGTACCGCTTCCGTCCACTCGATAACCTTTTTCGTTTCAATATATTCTTTAAGAGTAATTCCCTCGATATATTCCATTACGATATACTGCAATTTTTCTCCGAAATTAACGTCGTAAACCTTAACGATATTCGGATGCGAAAGAATCGCGATCGCTTTGGATTCGTTTTTAAATCTTCTTCTGAAATCCTCGTTTGCGAGAAATTCATCCTTTAATATTTTAACGGCAACGGTTTTGTCGTCTATTTCGTCATACGCTTTATAAACGACAGCCATTCCCCCTACGCCGATCACCTCTTTGATCAGATATCTGTCGCCGAATTTGCATCCTATATAATTATCCATACTTTACACTTCCTCTCATTTAGCGATAACAACTACCGTGCTGTTGTCAGTTCCGCCCGCTTCGTTGGCTGCGTCGACAAGTCTGTGAGCGTATTCATGTACGTCTGAATCGGAAACAAGAGACAGTATTTTCTCATCGCTCACCATATTCGAAAGTCCGTCGGAGCAAAGTATCAATTTGCCCGAATCGGGAAAAGTCACTGTCGTGAAATCAAAAGATACATTTTCTTCAAGTCCGAGCGCACGCGTTATGAGATTTTTATAAGGACTTATCTGCGCTTCTTCCTTAGTAAGTGTTCCGGAGTTGACCATCTGCTGGACTACGGAATGATCTTCCGTAACCTGCGTTATACTCTCGTTGTCGGCGAAATAAACACGGCTGTCGCCTGCATGGGCAATATACGCATTATTTTCAAAAGCAATAACCACAACGGCGGTAGTACCCATACCTTTCAGCGACGGGTCAGCTTTCGCTTTGTCATATATATTGATATTCGCCGCGGAAATAGCGGAGGAAAACAAATTTTTTAACGCCGAAAAGCTCATGTCTGATCTGAAAGACGAACAAATACACTGCGAAATTGAATTGACGGCTATACCGCTTGCGATATTGCCTCCGGCATGTCCTCCCATACCGTCGCATACAACAGCCCAAACTGCACCGTCTGAAAGCTCGCCCATAGCGTACGCGTCCTGATTCGATTCTCTGACCTTACCGACGTCGCTTCGCGCGGAAATTTTCATTCCGTAACCTCCCTGTTGAGATTTTTTTCTGTATTTCGCCTAAGCTGACCGCATGAGGCGTTTATATCCGAACCGAGCTCGCGTCTTACCGTTACGGCATATCCGCGAGAGGATAATATTTGAGAGAATTCGGCGATTGCCGATTTACTGCTTCTCTTGCACCCGGTCTCCTTAACCTCGTTGACCGGAATTAAATTAACGTGACACAGAATACCCTTCAGACGTTTTGCGAGTTCCTCGGCACATGCGGGCGAATCGTTGACTCCCTTTACCATAGCGTATTCAAAAGAAATACGTCTGTGAGTTAAATCCGTATACTGACTGCATGCCTTTAAAAGCTCTGAAATCGGGTATTTTTTATTTATGGGCATCATTGAACTTCTGATTTCGTCGTTGGGAGCGTGAAGAGAAACCGACAGCGTAAGCTGTAATTCCCTTTTCATAAGCTCGTATATCTTCGGAACAAGACCGCATGTTGAAAGCGAAATATGTCTCATGCTCATGTCCTGCCCTTTTTCATCCGTAATCAGAGAAATAAACCTCATAACGTTATCGAAGTTATCGAGAGGTTCGCCCATTCCCATCAAAACAACATGCGATATTTTAATGCAATTATCCCTCTGCGCCTCGTAAATCTGCGCAAGAATCTCGGAAGCGGTGAGATTTCTGACGACTCCGTTCAGCGTGGAGGCACAGAATTTACATCCCATCTTACAGCCGACCTGACTCGATACGCAGATCGTGTATCCGTATTTATACTTCATAATAACGGATTCTATATACTCGCCGTCTCTTAATTTAAACAAATATTTTATCGTCGAGTCAAGCGAGGAAACAAGCTTTTTTTCAATTTGGGCAGGCGCTATATAATAATTATCGGTTAATTTATCTCTTAACTGCCTTGACAGATTCGTCATTTCGTCAAAGTCTTTTACGGTGTCGCAGTGAAGCCACTTGTATATCTGCGAGGCTCTGAACTTTTTTTCTCCCAACGCTTCGATTTCGCTTTGCAGTTCTTCAAAAGTCAGGGAAAGAATATCTTTTTTTTTCATGATTATAATTTATGTCCTCTCGAAACACGCTATGAAAAAGCCGTCGCAGTTATATATGTAAGGCAAAACGGTTACTGTTTTATCTTCGCGGAAACACTCAATATCATTAAGTATATCACAAAATATAAAGTCACTGTGTATTTTTGCAAATTTTCGGCATATTTCTATGTTTTCTTCGGGATTTAACGTACATGTCGAATATACGAGCCGTCCGCCTTTTTTAAGATAATTTGCGGAGTTGACAAGTATAGAATACTGTATTTCATACAAAGAATCAATATCTTCTTTGCTTTTATATTTAATTTCGGGCTTTTTACCCGTAACTCCGAGTCCCGAACACGGCACGTCGCATAAAATTCTGTCCGCCAAAGGCAGTTCGGAATTTTCATCCGAGGCGTTTCTTAATCTCGTTTCTATAATGTCAACGCCCGATCTCTGTGCATTTTGTTTAATAAGGGACAGCTTGTGCTCATATATATCGCACGAGATTATATGTCCTTCATTTTTCATCATTTCGGCAAGCGTAACGCTTTTTCCGCCCGGAGCGGCACATACGTCGATAACGGTCTGTCCGGGCATTACGTCGAGTGCCTTACAGCAAAGCTGGGAGGACAAATCCTGAACATGAATAAAACCGTTTTTTATGTCGGGATTATCGGAATTCACGGCGGAGTTCGGAATAATCAACGCATTTTCACAAACATCGGAACGTTTTATTTCGGATGATATTATCCCGTTTTTCAATGTATTATATCTTGCGTACAGCGTTTGAGAGCCGAGAGACGACTCCATAATCTTTTCCGCCGTATCCGCGCCGTATTTGTCTGCAAACATTTTACAGATATATTCGGGGAACGAGTATTTAACGCTTAAATACAAAATTAGATCCTTTTCATCGGGCAAAACCGTTCCGGATAAAGCCGTTTTCCTTAAAACTGCGTTGACAAGCCCCGAAGCAAAAGCGCATCCGTGTTTTTTTACAAGCTTAACGCTCTCGTTTACTGCGGCGGAAACGGGAACCTTATCCATAAATAAAATCTGATAAGCTCCGAGTCTAAGTACGGTCAATACCTGCGGTTTAAGTTTTTTTAAGGGCTTCGTAAGATACAGCGATAAATTATAATCAAGCGTAATCAGTCTTTCGAGGGTTCCTTTTACCAGCGCGTAAGAGAATTTTACGTCCGAGCAGTTATTCTCATTTTTAAATATATCGGCAAGAACAAGATTTGCGTACGCGCTGTCCCGTTCAATCCGCGATAATACAGTAAAAGCCGTTTCTCTCGCGTCGGTCATAAATTCACCCCGTTATTTTTTTCTTCTGCTATTGCCGAGCAGGAGCACGGCATATCTTAAAACGTTTGCAAGAGTAACCGCAAGAGCGGCGACATACGTCATAGCTGCGGCTTTAAGAACCTTTTTCGCTCCGTTATATTCGGAGTCGTTTTTTAACATTCCCGTTTCGGTTATAACATTTAAAGCGCGTGAACTCGCGTTGAATTCCACAGGAAGTGTGACAAGCTGAAAAACAGCGATCAACGAATAAAGTCCGAGTCCGATATAGATAACCGGCTCAAAGCTTAAAAAATAACCTAAGAATGCAAGAGGAAGTCCTATATATGAACCTATATTGCATACGGGAATAATCGCATTTCTGACTTTTATGGGCGTGTAGCCCTCCGCATGCTGGGCGGCGTGTCCCGCTTCATGGCACGCTATGCCTACCGCGGCTACGCTCGTGCCGAAATAGACTTCATCCGATAATCTGATAACGTTGCTTCTCGGGTCGTAATGATCGGACAGCTTGCCCTGCGTTCTTTCAATTGCGACGTTGAATATTCCGTAATGTCTCAAAACGGCGGCAGCCGCCTGCGCCCCGGTAATTCCCGCGCTGTTATTGACTTTTCTCATTTTAGAGTATGTCGTCTGAACTCTGATCTGTGCCCACAGCGACAATAAGAAAGCGGGCAGAACAAGAACGAGATAAGTCCACAGTGAACCGTTCATCATATTATAACCGCCCATATAATATAACGCCATCGGAACCGCAAGTGTAAAAGCGGATAATGTCATATTGCTTAACATAAAATCATTCCTTCTTTATTTGAAAATATTGCCGTCGATATCACGGTGACCTGCGAGGAATTGCTTTGTTTCAAGTCTCTTAGAACCCTCGGACTGCAATGAAAGTATTTTTAATAATTTGCCGTCCCCGCAAGTAACATACAGCGAGCTTTTGTCTGCCGAAACGGTACCCGGAATTGCGGACGAAGATTTATCGGTCTTTTCACTCTGATAGATCTTCAGCTTTTTGCCGTCGTGATAAGTAAACGCGACAGGCCACGGGGACATTCCGCGTATTTTATTATGAACAACATACGACGAAGCGTTCCAGTCGATCACCGCTTCATCCTTTGAAAGCATTGATGCATACGTAGCTTTTGTGTCATCCTGTTTTTCGGGAGTTATTTTTCCCTCGGCAAAATCGTCAAGAGTTTTAATAAGCAGATCGGGCGCGGAAAGCGCAAGTCTGTCAAAGAGTTCGCCCGCTGTTTCGTTTTCGCCGATTGCCGTCTCATATTTTAAGAGCATATCGCCGGTATCGAGCCCCTCGCCCATAAGCATGGTTGTAATCCCCGTCGTTTTTTGTCCGTCGATAACCGCGCGCTGTATCGGCGCCGCGCCCCTGTACATCGGTAAAAGCGAACCGTGTACGTTTATGCACGCGTATTTCGGAATATCAAGAACTCTTTTGGGCAATATTTTTCCGTACGCCGCGACTACGATATAGTCGGGATTATACGAATTAAGCTTCTCAAAAGCATCGTCGCTTTTAAGCGTTGCGGGCTGATAAACCTCTGCGCCGTACTTCTGCGCGAGAACCTTGACTGCGGGAGGCGTGAGAATCATTTTTCTGCCCTGTGCCTTATCCGGCTGTGTAACGACAAGACAAACGTCGTGACCGTCCTTTATAAGTCTTTCGAGGCACGGAACCGCAAAATCGGGAGTACCCATGTATATAATTTTCATTTAATATCAACCCTTTTGTAATAATTATTCCTCATCGTCGTCGATCATTACTTCTTCGCCTCCGGCAAGCTTATCCGTAAATAAAATTCCGTCAAGGTGATCGATTTCATGACAAAAGCATCTCGCTTTAAGATCCTCACCCGTGTATTCATGCCATTCGCCGTTTCTGTCCTGAGCTTTAACTTTAACTTTAGACGGTCTTAAAGTTATTCCGCTTTTTCCCGGAAGAGAGAGACATCCCTCCGTCTCTTTCTGCCTGCCCGAAGTCTTAATTATCTCGGGATTAATAAGTTCGATAAAACCGTCTCCGCAGTCGATTACGACCGCGCGTCTTAAAACTCCGACCTGTACTGCGGCAAGTCCTACGCCGTCGGCTTTGTACATAGTTTCCTTCATATCGTCAAGCAGTGTAAAAAGTCTGTCGTTAAAATCGGTTACGGGTCTGCTTGTTTTTCTTAAAATAGGATCTTCTTCTGTTTTAATATTTCTCAAAGCCATTTTATATATCTCCCTTTCAGAATGTGCTCTCGGGGTTCATATCCGCGCTTACCGTAACGCGTGAAAACTTACTGACTTTTGAAAAATCCCTGAGACACTGTGAAATCATGCTTCTGAATTTCTTTGTATTTCTGCATTTTATTATAATGCGTTCCCTGTATTTATTATTGATTTTTGCAACTTTAGGCTCAACGGGACCCAGAACTATTATTTTTACGGACGCGTATTTATCCCTGACGCCGTCTTTAAGCATATCAAGAAATTCTCTCGACGCACTGTGCGTGTAATTCTCTCTGTCCGACGTAAAGCTTATAACGCATATATCGCAGAACGGCGGATAAATAAGTCCCCGTCTTATCGCTATTTCGTCGTTATAAAAGCTTAAATAATCCTGCCCGGAAGCAAATCTGATTACCGGATTGTCGGGTATAACGGTCTGTATTACGGCCCTGCCGAGTTTATCCCCTCTGCCTGAACGCCCCACAACCTGCGTTAAAAGGTCAAACGCCTTTTCCATACTTCTGAAATCGTCGTTATATAACTGCTGATCAACGGATATAACACCCACAAGCGTGACATTGGGAAAATTAAGTCCCTTTGCAACCATTTGGGTTCCGACCATTATGTCATAGTCTCCGTCGGCGAATTCTTTGAATTTCTTTTCATGTGAATTCTTATAAGTCATTGTATCCGCGTCAATTCGCAGTATTCTCGCTTCGGGAACAAGAGTATTAAGCTCCTGCTCAACTTTTTGGGTGCCGAAACCCGAATATCGGACAGTCTCGCTTCCGCACTTGGAACATCTTGTCCGCATAGGTTCGCTGTATCCGCAGTAGTGACACATAAGCCTGTTGTTTGCTATGTGGTATGTAAGAGAAATGCTGCAATTAGGACACGTGACCACGCTTTTACATTCTTTGCATGCGACAAAAGTGTTATATCCCCTGCGGTTGATAAGCAGAATCGTCTGCTGTTTATTTTCAAGGTTGATTTTTATTTCTTCGCACATCGCAGAGCTTAGCGACATCATTCCGCTCTGCTGACTTCTCGCTGACATATCAACGACTTTGACCTCGGGAAGAACGGAATTTGCATATCTGTTTTTAAGTTCAATCAAATCGTATTTTCCGTTTTTTGCAAGCGCGAAGCTTTCAATCGACGGAGTCGCGCTGGCAAGAACAAGCAAAGCTTTCGAATCTGCACATCTGAATTTCGCCGCGTCTCTTGCATGATATCTCGGAGTACGTTCGGATTTATACGAACTCTCCTGTTCCTCGTCAATAACAATAAACGCGAGATTTTCGACGGGAGCAAATACCGCGCTTCTCGTACCGACAACAATGTGAGCCTCCCCGCGTTTAATTCTTTTATATTCGTCAAGTCTTTCGCCGACGGACAGTCCGCTGTGCATTACGGCAACCTCATCGCCGTAACGCGAGTAAAACTGCGATAAAAGCTGTGGGGTAAGCGAAATTTCGGGAACGGTAACAATAACGCTTTTTCCGCTTCTGTATACGGAATCGATAAGCTTCATATATATCTTTGTCTTTCCGCTTCCCGTAACTCCGAACAGCAGAGATGTATGAAACTCCCCGGAATTCATTCTGTTCATTAAAAAATCATAAGCATTTTTCTGTTCGCCGGATAAAACGATTTGAGAATCGTCTTTTATATAAGAGCTGTTTTTTATAGGATTTCTGTAAACCTCCGCGTCGTATGATTCGAGAACGCCTTTGTTAATAAGATTCTCGACAACCGCACCGGACGTGCCGGCAAAGTAAGATATTTCCTTGACTGCCGCGCAGCCGACTTCTTCAATAAAAGAAATTACTGACTTCTGTTTCGCAGTCAGTTTATATTCGTTTTCGGAGTTTAAATAATCATCGGAAAGCTTGACGGTTTTCATTACCGCGTCGTTTGTATTTCTTAAAGCCCGGACGATCTTTTGAATGTAACCCTCCGCAATAAGCTTTTCAAACACCGGGCTGTCGGATTTAATTCCGAGATTTTTTTCTATCGTTTCGTAAGTTATTCCGTCTTTTTTACGTCTGAAAAAATTTCTGATTCTGTTTTCTTCGTCGGTAAATTCTTCGTCATCCGTTTTTATTCCTTTTTTTGTAAGAGTGTACATATCCTGCGCTTTAAATCCGAGTCCGAACGGAATCATGGCTTTCGCCGCGTCAAAAAAAGTGCAGAAAGTTCTGTCGGAAATAAATTCGGCAAGTCTTAACAAATCATCATTCAGTACGGGACTGTCATCAAGAACACTCTCGACCGGCTTTAAAACCTTACCGCCGGGATTCTGCCCGCCATTTTCATCCAGTCCGAAAATAAATCCCTGTCTTTTTTTATTTCCGTTTCCGAAACCGACTAAAACCCTACACCCGACCTTTGCTTTTTGAATCAAAGAATCGGGTATAAGGTAGCTGAATAACATATCAAAGCTGTAAGCCGTATTTTCTACGGCAACCTTTGCGATGCTCACATGATGCGCCAAAGGTATATCAGTCCTCGTTACATTCTTCTTTTGAACGGTCGATTATTTTGCATTTCCCGCTCTTTATTTCCTCAACGGCAAGACTTACGGTCTTTTCGAGAATGATCTCCTTATCGGCAATAGCCTTATCCGTTATCTGTCTTGCGCGTTTTGCGGTCGCCGTTACGAGCGCGTATCTGCTCATATCGTCGTCCATAAGTTCAGTTAAATCTACATCGAGCATTTTATTTATCTCCTTTATGTCAAATCCAGTTTTTCGAGGATTTTGTTATGTACGTTTTTTACCGTTTCATCGAGAATATCGTTCTCAACTACTATATCGTATTCAAATCTTTTTTCGACTTCCGTTTTTGCGATACCGAGACGTTTTTTTATCTCGTCCTCGTTCTCGGAACATCTGTCTCTTAACCTCTGTTCGAGAATTTCAAACGACGGAGGCATTATAAATATGGAAAGACAGTCGGGGAAAATCTTTCTGACGTTTTCCGCGCCCTGTACTTCTATGACGAGGACAACGATTTTGCCGTTGTCGATACGCTTTTTAACGTCCCTTTTTAAGGTTCCGTAATAGCTTGAACCGTATTTTGCATACTCTATGAATTCGCCGTCGCCAACCATCTTTTCGAATTCATCGACGCTTACATAGTAATAATTTACGCCGTTTTTTTCACCCGGTCTCGGCTGTCTTGTCGTTGCGGAAACGGAAAGAGAAAATCTTTCGTCTTTCTGCAAAAGACTGTTGACTATCGTATCCTTTCCGGCTCCCGACGGACCCGATATAACCACAAGACGTCCGTGGCAAATACAGCAGTTATTATCATCACTCATCATCTGTTACCTCGTCGCAAAAAGAATTTTCGTCGCCGTTGAATCTTTCATAAATACGGTTAAGCGGAAGATACGAAAGAATTATATGATCGGAATCGGATAGAATAACGCTTTTTGTTTTTCTTCCGCATGTAGCGTCAATTAACGTTCCGTTGTCCTTTGCAAGCTGAATCATTCTCCTGATAGGAGCGGAATCCGGAGCGGTAACAGAAATCACCCTCGACGCATTAACCATATTTCCGAATCCGATATTTACTAATTTCATAAGCCTGTCCGCCGTTACTCGATATTCTGAATCTGTTCTCTGATTTTTTCGACCTCGGCTTTTATATCGATTACGGTTCTCGCAATTTCTATATCCGACGCCTTTGAACCTATCGTATTCGCTTCTCTGTTAATCTCCTGGACAAGGAAGTCCATCTTTCTGCCTATCGGCTCCTCGCTGTCCATAAATCTGCGAAGCTGGTCTATATGACTTCTTAATCTGACCGTCTCCTCCGCAACAGCTATCTTATCGGCAAAAACGGCAACCTCCGTAAGAAGTCTTGACTCATCGACCGAAGTGTCGCCGAGAATCTGACGTACCCGTTCGAGAAGCTTATCGTTGTATTCCTTTACGGTCTGAGGTGAACGCTCTTCGATTTTTTCAACGCATGAAATAATTATGTCTGCGCGCGAAAGAATATCCGAACGCAGTTTTTCGCCCTCCGCTTCGCGCATTTTCACAAAACTGACAACTGCATTGTCAAGTACACCCTTAACGTTTTCCCAAATCTTATCCTCGTCCGCAGGAGACTTTCTGATTGCAAATATGTCGTTATGCTGGGCAAGATCAGAAACTTTAAAGTCATTTTCGAGATTGAATTTTTCACAAAGCTCGTTAACCGCATTAACATAACCGAGCGCAAGGGATTCGTTTATCTGAACGAAAACGTCGTCCGTCTGCAATGAGTCTATCTGAACGTTACATTCTACTTTTCCGCGCGAAATAACCGACTGAACGTAGGACTTCATCTTTTCCTCAAGAAAAGAATAGTTTTTGTAAACTCTCGGTGAAAATTCAAGATATCTGCTGTTTACACTTTTTAATTCGACGGTTATATTCATTCCGCCGACTGTTTCCTGGCTTCTTCCGTAGCCGGTCATACTTCTTATCATAGAACAACCTCAAATATTTATGTAGAATATTAAATAATTATATATTATATTTAACAGTTTGTCAACAATTATCGACGGTGCACGGAGTTCTGATTTGAACGCGACGCTTTCTGCGCCAGTCTTTTGAGTGAGGCTACCTCTTCTTTATTAAGTTCACGCCATTTTCCGGGCTGGAGCATACCGAGTTTTACGGTTCCGAAAGACGTTCTTTTAAGTCTGATAACCGTAAGTCCCGATTCTTCGCACATTTTTCTGATCTGTCTGTTCCTGCCCTCGCGAAGAACGATCTGCATAACCGTTCTGTCCGGTTCCTGCGCAAGAACCTTTATATCGGCAGGCAAAGTCTTTCTGCCGTCTATCATTATACCGCTTGCAAGTGCGGTAAGCTGATCCTCACTGACTTTTTCTCTGACAGTTACGCGGTAAGTCTTGGAAACATGCATAGACGGATGCATCATCATATTCGCAAATTCGCCGTCGTTGGTAAAAAGCAGAAGCCCCTCCGAGTCTCTGTCCAGGCGTCCTACGGGAAAAACTCTCGCTTCGACATCCTCAACAAGCTGGGCTACGCATTTTCTGCCCATTTCGTCGTTCATGGTAGTTACGAATCCTCTGGGCTTATGAAGCATTATATAAATATTTTTTTCTTTTCCCGAAAGCAGAGGTTCGCCGTCGATAAGTATTTTATCCCTGTCCGGATCGGCTTTGTCTCCGACTTTTGCTCTGACACCGTTTACGGTTACCCTGCCCGAATCGATTATCTCTTCAGATTTTCGTCTCGACGCGACACCGTTATCGGCAAGTATTTTTTGAAGTCTTATTTTTTCGCCCATGTCTTACCTCATTATTTTTCTAAATTTAACTTTTATCTTTTCTATAAGACTCTTTTTTGTCTGTTTTTTTTCTTCATAAATCTTAACTCCCGCCGGAGCTTCCGAATGAAGCGTTACGGAATAAATGATACGGTTTTTATAAAGAATGTCCGCACTCGCGCAGGGAGTCGTTTCGTCAACAGGGGCATAGAGAAATTTATCTGATGTAATCCGCACCGATATTTCACCGGAAATGTCTCCGAATGTTTTAATTTCGGGTATATCGGACGACGCGGTTATTTCCCTGACAGACGAGCCTGTAACGGGTATGTTTGCTTTTGCCGTGTTAAGCTTTAACGAACAAACCGACGAAAACGCACGGTCTATCATTTTTTTATGATCCGACCAATCGTCGAGCGCATTGAGAGTAACCGCAATTAAAGAAAGCGAATCTCTTGTTGTAGCGGAAACGAGACAACGTCCGCTTTTCTTTGTAAACCCTGTTTTAACACCGCAGCAGCCGTCTATGCTTTTTAAAAGCCTGTTGTGATTTGTAAGATAGTATTTTATACCCTGCTTTGTCTCAACCGTATGGGTAACTGATGAAAAAACTTCTTTGAGAAAGTCATTTTTCAAAGCCTCCGACGCAAGCAAAGCAAGATCGTAGGCGCTTGAATAATGCCCCGGAGCATCAAGTCCCGACGGCGTAACGAAATTTGTATCATTCATTTTAAGTTCGCGCGCTTTTTCATTCATCAGAACGGAAAAAGCCTCCGCTCCGCCCGAAACGGCTCGCGCGCCTGCATTAGCAGCGTCGTTTCCCGACGGAAGAAGCATACAGTAAATAAGGTCTCCGACGCTTACGGTATCACCCGCTTTTAATCCTGAAGACGACCCCTCTGTCAGCGAATCTTCCTTTGTAATCGTAATAAGCGAGTCAAGTTTAAGCCTTTCACAGACTATCAGTGCAGTCATTATTTTTGTCGTGCTTGCCATCGGCAGACGTTCATGACAATTCTTTTCATATACCGTACTGCCCGTCAGCGGAGAATAAGCCGCCGCGCTTACGGCTGACAGAGAAATGCCACCGTCGGAATTATCGGCAAAAACGAAAACAGAACACGACGAAATAATCACACAAAAGCATAAAATCAGTGACAGAATAATTTTTTTAAACATACCAACCACCGCCTACATAAAATCTATGTAAGCGGCAGTATTAAAATTCTATTATTTTTTTATTCGGTAACGATTACGGGCTCTTTGTCGTCCGAATCCGATTTCTTGTTCCTGTTAACAAGATTTGTAACCTTATCAAACATCTCGGGAACAAGATTAACAGCTCTTTCCGCTGCGTTATCGGCGGCGGTAATATGCTTAAGGCTTACCTCGCCCTTATTTATAACAAGGAACGCGACGGGGTTGATCGTAACGCCGGCTCCGCCTGCTCCGCCGAAAAGCTCAACGTTGTTCTTCGAGGGAAAATCGGAACCGCCCGAAGCAAATCCGTATGTAACCTTTGAAACGGGGATAATTGTAACGTTGTCGTCAACCTTTATCGGCTCGCCTATTATTGTGCTTACATCTACAAGGTCTCTGACCTTTTCGATAGTCGAAGCAAGTATTTTTTCCGCAGATTGTTCTTTCATAATCAAACACCACTCTCTGATTTATTTTTAATATTTGTATTATCAACGGTTTTCTTCTTTTTTATACCCTTTATAAGTTTGATAAGGACATTGAACAGAAGATCAAAAACCAGAAGTATAACCGAATTTATAAGCTTTCTCGGAATGACCGCCATGTCAATTTCGAGCTGACATTCTCCCTTATCCGCGAGATAATCGGGTGAAATATTTATATCGTATTTTTTTACGTTGCATCTTGAAATTATATTTCCTGCAAGCGGGAAGATAACTGACGCATATTTTCCGTACGCTATTGCGGTTTCGGCCGCGTCGCCTCTTGCAACCGTTGCATTCAGAGTAAAAAGATTCAGAACAAAGCAATGCGTAATTCGTCTTGACACTTTATCGAGAGCCCTCATTAAAGAAGTCAGAATATTAATCACTCCGTCGAGTCCCTCATTATTGTAAAATGTCAGAAGAATGTTGTCTTTTTTCTTTTTAGGAGCTTCCTCTTTCTTTTCCTCTTCGGACTCGTCCTTTTTTTCATCCTTTTTGCCGTCGTCCTTTTTCTTTTTTTTCTGCTTCTTTTCGGGACGCGGATAAAGAGGGATCTTTATGAACAGCCATTGAGCGTAGCTCTCGATTTTTTTATCATAATTCAAATACACTTTGAAACGTATGCTCAAAACTGCGATAAAAAACAGAATTACACCCAGTATTATGTACAGCGCAATCATAAAGGAACCTCCTTTCGTTTGTAAAAATTTTTATATCAAGGACATCTGTCCCTCTAATTCATCGGATTTATTCTCATTCGGCTCTTCAATATTGCTCTCCGGAATCTTGGGAAGTTCGTCAAGTGATTCTATTCCGAAGCACCGAAGAAAATTCGTTGTAGTACAGTATAGCAAAGGTCTGCCCGGTAAGTCAAGTCTTCCGCTCTCTTCAATAAGATTTCTTTGACATAAGGTTGAGATAACACCCGAACAGTCGACTCCCCTTATCTGTTCGACAAACGATTTGGTAACGGGCTGATTGTACGCAATTATTGCAAGAACCTCAAAAGCCGCGTTTGAAAGAGGCGAATTGCTTTTTAGCGAAAGAACGCTTCTGACCTGTTCTATGTATAAACTCTTTGAACACATTTGATACTTTCCGCCGAGATTCAGTATTGTAATCCCGTGAGATGAGGATGAATATTCCTTTCGCAGTCTTTCAAAGGAATCGGTCAGTTCGTCAACTGAAACCAAAAGAGTTTTCGACAATTTTTCAGCCTCAAGCGGTTCCCCCGAAGCGAATAGAACCGCCTCAAGCACCGCGTCAATATTTGTATTATCCATTATCTGTTGTCTCCGTGTAATCGAAATTAATTCCTGCCTGCGTTTCGTCGCCGTCTCCGTAAAGATAAATTCTTCCGTTCTTAGCCATTTCCAAAAGTGCAAGAAAAGAAGCTACAAGCTCCGAACGGCTTTTGGCCGTTTCAAATATCGATTTAACTTTTATCTTTCCTGTTTTAGAAAGAATCGAATAAATTGAATTAATTCTGTCGGATACGCTGACAACCGCTTTCTGAACGATAACTTTAAACGAATCCATCGGCGGGGGCAGTTTTCTCAAATGCCGTCCGGCGGCGTTAACATACGCGTTCATAAGCTCCAAAACATCGTGAAAACGTTTGTAGGTCATATCAGCTTTGATTTTCTCAGGCTGTTTGACAGTTGTGTTGAATCCGTCGGTCATAGAGGAAAGCTCCCTGGCGGCTTTCTGACAATCTCTGTATTCAATAAGTTCGCCGGTAAGTTCTTTTTTAAGTTCCTGAGCTTCCTCATATTTCGGCAGAAGCGAAACGGTTTTTATATATACAAGTCTTGCCGCCATTTCAAGAAACTCGCTTGCAATATCAAGATTGTCTTCCTGCATTTTTTTTACATAATCAAGATATTGTTCAACAAGAGTGAGTATAGGTATGTCGTTAATATTCAGTTTGTGCTTGGAAATCAAGTGAAGCAAAAGATCCATAGGTCCCTCGAACACTTGAGTTTTATAAGATATTTGTTCCATAAACAACCGCCGTATAACTTAATATCCGATTCCCGCTATCGCGAAAGCTATTTTCATAAAAAGGCTCGAAACAGCAGATTCAAGGAAATTAATAGGAGCGGAGAGAACCCCCGTAAAGAGGAGTGCAAAAATAACGATAACAATATATCTTTCATACTGAAGCATTTTAAAATAATATTTCTGCGGAATGATAACTGCAAGAAGTCTGGAACCGTCAAGAGGAGGAACGGGAAGAAGATTGAACACGGCAAGAGAAACGTTAACCTGCGCCGCATAAATAAAGAATATATACAGAATATTAAGGAATCCGACAGAGGACGACCATCTTGCGCATAACGCGCCGATTATAAACGACAAAAGCGCCATAATAAGGTTTGATACAGGACCTGCGAGTGCGGTAAGAGCAAATCCCGCTCTGGGATTTTTAAATTTGGCTATATTGACGGGAACGGGCTTTGCATATCCAAATCCGAATATAAACATCATTATCGCGCCTAACGGATCAATGTGGGCAAAAGGACTTAACGTAAGTCTGCCCTGTAAACGCGGAGTATCGTCGCCGAGCTTCGTCGCGACAAATGCGTGCGCGAACTCATGCACAGGCAAAAGACAGAACACGACGAACAGCATGGAAGCAAGCTCGACCAGAAATGTTACGGCATCAAACTCGCCGCCGCTTATTAAAGTTTTAACTGTGCTGAAGAGCATTGGATAACCTCCGTTTATTTATATCCTGTCACAAATCTTTCAACCGAAAAGAAATCCTGTTCAATCTTAACATTTGAAAAACCGTCAATCATATTTTTAATTTTCGGCGGCTGATTTTCGCCCGATTCGAGGACAAACATGCCTCCGTCTTTTATGTACCCGAGCCATTTTTCGGCAAGAATTTTATAAAAATCAAGTCCGTCGTCTCCGCCGTCGAGTGCAAGAACGGGTTCTCTTAAAACTTCCGGCTGAAGAGAAGCTATTTCATCCGATCTGATATAAGGCGGATTGGACAGTATAACGTCGGGAGCCGGCAGAATTTCGCTTTTATAACCGTCAGATATATCATACTTAAATATTGTAACATTTTTTACGCCGTTGAGCAACACATTTTTTTCCGCATATGAGAGTGCGTCGGGTGAAATATCAAGCAAATACACTTCACACCCGGGATTATTGACAGCAACGCTAATACCTATACAACCGGATCCCGAACATAAATCAAAAATAATCCTGTCTTTTTTGCCTTTCAGAAAGCTGTTTGCTTGATAAACTATAAATTCTGTTTCGATACGAGGGATAAGAACACCTTTTCCCACCTTGAAAGGCAGAGAACAAAATGTCCATTCTCCCAATATGTACTGTAAAGGCTCTCCGTTTGCACGTCTTTGGACATATTCCGTGGTCTTTTTTTTGGCAGAATCCGGACAGTTGTCATTTTGAAGAAAAAGCAAATCGGAAACTTTAATTTCTAAACATGAAGCCGTGATTTCTTTTGCTTCATACGATGCATTTTCTATTTTGCATTCGTCAAGTTTTTTTGTTACATTGTAAAGTAATTCTCTTACTTTCATTTTAAAGTATCGTCGTCGGGATTATCGGTAATAACAGCTTTTACGGAAGCTATACCTACCTCTATCATATCGTCCGTCGGTTCCTTAGTCGAAATTCTCTGCATCCAAAGTCCGGGTGCCGATATAATCTTCGTAAAGATATTATCTTTACGTCCGGCTAATTTTATAAACTCATAGCCGATTCCGACAACAAGAGGCAAAACAAGAAGTTTGATAAGAACCCACAGAATACTGTTGTCAAGAATAACCGTTGCGTTCAGCGCGTGAAGTACGGATGAAAGAACGGACGACACTATAATACTTATTATAAGTACAAGGAAAATAAAGCTTGTTCCGCATCTCGGGTGAAAACGTTTCATTTTTTTTACGTTCTCGACAGTGAGTTCGAGTCCGTGTTCGTAACAGAAAATCGTTTTATGTTCTGCGCCGTGATACATGAATACGCGTTTTATATCTTTATTGAGCGATACGACGAACATATATAACACAAATATAATTATCCTTATAAGTCCCTCGAAAAGCGGGTGAAGATTATGATTTTCAAGCCAGCCCGCAGATACATATTTATCAAAAAGATCAACACCCTTTGCGGGAAGATACATAAAAAGCAGAATTGCAAGCGCGAGGCCGAGAACCATGGAAATGATTGAAATAATGTTCATCATTTTCGGGCCCATTTTATCGTTAAGCCACTTATCAAGCTTTGACATATTCTCCGTATTTTCCTCAGCCTCCAGCTGTCCGGAAAGCTCTGCCGATTCCATAAGGCATTTATAGCCGAGAATCATTGATTCTACGAAATTGACAACGCCTCTTATAAGCGGAAGTCTCAAAATCTTATATTTATCTCCCGCCTTTTTGAAATCTTTCATTTCGGTATAAATAGTTCCGTCGGCTTTTCTGACGGATAATGCGGCACCTTTGGGTCCGTTCATCATAATACCCTCTATCAATGCCTGTCCGCCGACAGATGTCTTTCTGATTTTGGGTTCGTTTGCTTTACTCATATATTTTTCCTTTCATCTGTATTCTGCTTTTCCGATTCCGGGCTTAAAGGCAGTATCATCGTCACTCGCGTTCCGACATTTTCTTCACTCGCAATATCAAGTGTTCCGTTATGCATTTTTATAATTTCGTCAACGACGGCGAGTCCGATTCCCGAACCTCTGACCGAAACGTTTGCTTTATAGAATTTTTCCTTAACATGGGACAGATCCTCTTTTGATATTCCGCATCCGGTATCGGTTATTTCAATAACAATATTATTATCGACGGTTTTGTGGGCACAGACTGAAACCTTTCCGCCCTGTTTATTATATTTAAATGCATTGTCAAGAACGTTTACAAATACCTGTTTTATTCTCGCCGAATCCGCGGACATCGGTGCTGTATAATCGGGTGACGAATAGCTTAATTCTATTCCGTCGCGTTTAGCTCTGTCCATAAAAACAAAAACAGCTTCGTCAAGTTCCGCCAAGACGTCAATCGGTTCAAGCCTCAGAGACAGACGTCCGCTCTGAATCTTCGAAAAGTCAAGCAGTTCTTCAACCAGACTGTAAAGCCTGTCCGTTTCGTTTACTATAACACCCAAAGCCTTTTCAGTTATCTCTTTATCCTCGGTTCCCATGCTCATAAGAGTTTCGCCCCAGCCTTTTATGGCTGTAAGCGGAGTCCGCAGTTCATGCGAAACCGTAGATATAAAGTCGTTTTTAATTCTGTCCGTTCTCGCAATTTCATCTGACATATAGTTAAATGTCTCGCAAAGCTCGCCGATCTCGTCATCATTATTATAATCATCTATTTTTGCATTAAAATCGCCCGCTGCGAGTTTTTTTGCGGACTCATTTATTTTTTTTACCGGATTAACTATTGATTTTATAAAGTAAAGTCCCGAAATGCTGACAAAAAACAGCGCCACTATACATGCGAACGAAATCAGCGCGGTATAGATAACATGTTGACGGTTAAGTCCGCTCAATGAAATTATAAAACGAACTGCGCCGCCGAAATCGTTTCCGTTTGACGGCAGAAGAAAAGTTTTTGCTAAAACCTTTTCTCCGGTTGAATATTTGCCAATCCATGTACCCTCTCCGTCGTCGGAACGTTTTGCCGTTTCGAAATCCGGCATTTTCGTTTGCTCAACGGGAAATCCCGTAGACGAAACTACGGCGGAGCCTTTTGGATTTATTACCCAAACCTCCATAAGATTCGAGTAGGCAAAATTCTCAACAAATTCACGTGCTCCGTTTTCAAAAACATTATCCGTCGATCCCGTATATGCGCTGAAAAAATTCTGCATACTTGACACGGAAACTCGCGAATCAATCGAGCTTTCGGCAATTTTATAATAATACTGTTTTAAAGCATAGGAACATAAAACATTAAAAATAACAAGGACGAGTACGATAATTCCGAATGTGTTGACTATCCATCGCCGTGTTATACCGCTGCCGTGGCTTTTCATTTCAACACCTCAAAAAACTAAAATCAGCCGTTACGGAATCCACTTATACCCCAATCCCCATATAGTCGTCAGGTGTCTCGGCTTTGAAGGTTCTTCTTCTACTTTCATTCGAAGCCGTCTGATATTGACGTCGACGACCTTATCGTCTCCGAAATAAGAATCTCCCCAAACATATTTTAGAATATCGTTTCGGCTCAGCGCAACGTTCGGATTGCTCAGAAAATACTCCATGATCTGAAATTCAACCTGAGTTAAATCTATCAGTTCTCCGTTTTTTGTAAGCGTACGGCTTCGCAGATTGAGAATAAACTCTCCGCCCTCGACAATATCGCTCGCAGATGAATTTACGCGGACATCCTTGTTGACCGTAACTCGTCTGTAAATTGCATCTATACGAGCCATAAGCTCGGACGGTGAAAAAGGCTTTGTTATGTAGTCGTCCGCACCGACAAGCAAGCCCGTAACCTTATCCATTTCCTGTGTTTTTGCCGTAAGCATTACGATTCCGAGTGTATTACTTTTGGCGCGAAGCTGTTTGCATACTTCGAGTCCGTCTACAAGAGGCATCATTATGTCAAGCAGGGCAATATCAAAATCACCTTCGAATTTGTCATACAAATCCAAAGCGTCTCTGCCGTTTTCCGCCTCGACAACGTCATATCCGCTTCTTTTGAGATTAATAACTATAAAATCTCTTATTGAATTTTCATCTTCGGCAACAAGAATTCTTTTCATTTCTTTCACCTTTTAATATTCGTCGGCAATCTGCAAGGCCGATTTTATCGTTTCAAGATCGATATTATATTGTTCGCTTTCTTCAAAAAGCGTGCAGTAATACGAATATATCGAACCTGATTTTAAATAGACTCCGTCGGTATATGACGCGGAATCGGATATCAAAACAGCGTTTACGGAAAACAGCTTCGTTTTCTCGGAATCCGAATTTATATAATAGAACAATGCGCTGTGATTATCCGCGTCAAACACAGCGGAAACCGAATTTATTATATCGTCCGACAGTTGTATCGTATATCCGTCAGTCGAATTTCTGATATATTCCTTAACCTTTTCAAACTCCTGCGCCTTGCCTGTATACGAATACCATGTAATCAAATTTATCTGCTGATTCAAAGACTCGTTATATCTCGACGTTACTTTACTGTCGTTAAGATGTTTTGCAGTGGGAATTTCTATATAACCGTCGCCGTTTATATCGGAACACGTTACACTCAGAATTCTTGCAGTCGGACAGTTTCTGAGAGTCAGAATATCCACGTCAACGGGTTTTATAAGCGACTGTGAATTTGAATCCCAGTAAACAATTTCGGTAACATATGAACCCGAAGCAATTTCGTCAATATACAGATAACAAATTCCGTCTTTTACATCGGAAGTTATACCGGCAAATCCCGTATTTTCGGAGTACAGCGTTGTCTTTGCAAAAGAATATATAGTCCCCTTTTCGGAATTCATTTTTAAAAATGTAAGATCCGATGTGTACTGCTCCGCCGTCGAGTCAAGATATGCAAGTGCAATTTCGCTGTAACCGTCAGAATCTATGTCGGTAAAATACATTTGGGTATACGGCTCCATTGCAAGGAACGTAAAGCCGTTCGAGCCGTTTTTTAAATTCGAATAAACAGAAAGTCTCTTATTGCTTTTTGAATCAAGTATAGAATAACTTACAAGTATTTCGCAGACATTGTCATTATTAAGATCTATAAAATCAACGGACTCAACGGAACTTCCGTCGCCCTTGATATCGTTTATGCTTGTCCACTCGCCGTCGATCTTATCGAGAATATTCATATAAACAGTATTTTCATCCTCTTTTAACGAATAAAAAACAACTGCCTCGTCCTCACCGTCCGAATCGTAATCGTCAAGGCAGAACGCGGAACGATAACTTCCCGCAGCGGGAGTTTTCAGTGTTATTTCCCCTTTGTCCATTACGGCATTTTCAAACGCCGTCTGCAAAAGAGCGTTATCTCCGGTAAGGCGCGGTGGCGCTATAAGATTTTCGGCCGAATTAAACGGAGATGTGCATGACGAAAAAAATACCGATGCAAAAATCAAAATTGAGCAGACAACTGCAAGGCTTTTTTTCATCACACCGTCCTCCTTTTGTTAATTGTCGTTTGAATTTGTAAACGTAATTTCGAATGAAGCGTTAGAATCCGCAAAAGAATAGAATTCGGAAACAGGCAGAGACGACGCACTGACCGTCATCTTGTCTCCGTCCTTTATATCCGATGCAGAAACCGAAGCGATAGCAATATTTTTTAACGTATCCGTCTGTTCTGTATCAATACTGACCTTCGCCGTTTTCGGATTAATCGAATAACCGATACCGTCTGCGGTTCCGCCTATATTAACGCTTAAAGGAATATCCTCACTCTGCCAGACGCTTATTTTAACTTTGATTTTTTCCTCGAAACGAATATACTCGTTAATCGAAACTGTATCAACCGCGCGCGAACCCTCAAGACTCACAACAGTATCGACAGTCTGCGTTTTTGCAAGTTTTCCGTCGGTCTCGGGAACTACAACAACCCTGTTTACTTTATCAATTTCCGTTTTCGGTCCGCTGAGCGTTACGTTTGTTGTAAGCGGAGTAACGTCATGAATCGAGCAGTCGGGGGCTACGGATTCGGAAAGTTTGGATTTATCAACCTCAATATCAAATTTTTTTGATTCGAGTGTATCAAAATAAACGGTAACAGATGAGACGGACATATCGACAATCGAAACCTCGTCGGAATTCGACAGAACCGTCGCCTTGATCGGCAGATTTGAAATACCCGCGCTGTCAACGTCGTTCGTTCTCGCAACCGCGGAAATATCCTCGGGCTTTAATTTCGAAATAAGATATCTCGGTCCCGAAACTGTAATGTCAACCGTATTGTTATATGTTCCGAAAATCTGATAGCTGTTTTTTGATATAACTCCGTTTTCCATATCTATTGAAATAGGAACGCTTATCGTAGTCTTTTCGTCAGGGCTTGCATACATTGCGACTGCAACCCAAACGACGAACGCCCCCAAAAGAGAGATAAGAAAAACGAATTTGTTATTGTCTATAAGTTTTTGAAATCTGCTTTCTTTTTCGTTCTTAGTTGCGTTTTTCATTCTTTTTTACCCCCTTTTATCTTTTTCACAGGGGATTTTTTCGACTTTTCGTCCTTTTCATGAGGCAAAAGCAAGTCACTTAATTTACTTCTTAATTCGCTGTCGGTTAAGTCTCTGACAAGCTGACCGTCATATGCGATAGAGATAATACCCGTCTCCTCGCTTGTAACAACAACGACTGCGTCGCTCATAAGACTTACCTCCAGTGCAGCACGGTGTCTCGTTCCGACATGGTCGTAAATCTCTTTTTCGTTTCTTAAAGGTACGACGCATCTTGCCGCAACGATTCTGCCCTCATTAATAATTATTGCGCCGTCGTGAAGCGCGGCTTTCGGGAAGAATATGCTCAAAAGCATTTCGTACGTTGTCTGCGAATCGATCGGTACGCTCTGCTTCATCAAATCGCCGAGAAGGGAATTTCTCTGGAAAATAATCAGAGAACCTACCTTATCCTCGCTCATCTGTCCGCACGCTCTGCAAACTGCATTTATAGCGTCAACCGTATCGTTGTCTGACTTATTGTCGGAGAAAAAGGAGAAATTCTTAAGATTCTTACCCTGCCCGAGTCGTTCGAGAACCTGACGTATTTCCTTACTGAAAATAATAACAAGGATAACAAGAATATTACTTATAACATTGTCAAACAGGAATTTACTTGCACTCATCTGCAAAACGCTTACTAAAATGTACAGCAGAATTACAAGTAAAACGCCTTTTATAATCTGAATCGACTGCGATTTTCTCAGCATTATAATCATGCCGTAAAAAATAACGGCAACAAAAAGAATATCGAGAATATCCGTTATTGAATTTATGCTTGTAACTGCGCCGAAAAATTTAGACCACCATGATGTAAATTCCGACGTAAAGGATAGTGTCATCGGTATTATCATCCGTCATCACCGCCTGTATTAGAATCGGTATTACCGTATTATTATAATTATAAAATATTAATCATTATATATAGTGCAAACTGCGTACGCACTGATTCCCTCAAGTCTGCCCGTAAAACCGAGTCCCTCTTCCGTCGTAGCTTTTACGTTTACGTTCGAAATCTCCGTCTTGCACAACCGTGAAATATTGCCTGCCATTTCGGGAACGTACTTCCCGATTTTCGGTTTTTGAGCGATAACGGTGCAATCAATATTGCCGACTTTATACCCGAGCGAGCTTATAAGTTCGACAACATGCGAAAGTAAAAGCGTACTGTCAATACCTTTATAGCGTTCGTCCGTATCGGGAAAATGTTTGCCTATATCGCCGAGGGCTGACGCGCCGAGAAGAGCGTCGCACACAGCATGGATAAGAACGTCCGCGTCCGAATGTCCCAACAGACCGTATTCGTAATCAATTTTGACCCCGCCGAGAATCAATTTTCTGTTCTCTGCAAATCTGTGAACATCGTAGCCGTGTCCTATCCTTATCATTATTATCAATCCTCGAATATATTATTTATTAAGAAGCTCGTCTGCCGCGGCAAGCTTCACTCCTATGCAGAGAAGCTCGGCACAGAGTTTCAAATCGTCAATGCTCGGGAACGACGGCGCAATTCTGATATTTCTGTCGTCGGGATCCTTGCCGTACGGGAACGTCGCACCTACCGTTGTGAGTGTAAGTCCCGCCTCTTTGCAAAGCTTTCCTACATACGAAGCAGAGCCTGTGTTTACATTAAGACTGATGAAATATCCGCCGTTGGGCTTGTGCCACGAAGCGATACCGAGTCCGCCGAGTTCTTCGTCGAGAATATTAAGAACCGTCTCGAATTTAGGTCTTAATATTTCGGCATGCTTCTTCATGTGAGCTTTGAGATCGTCAAGATTCTTAAATACCCTGCAATGACGAAGCTGATTCATTTTATCATTGGAAATTATCTGATAATTCATTCTGTCAAGAATCATCTTAACATTATTATCGGAAGCGCAAACAGCGGAAATACCCGCGCCGGGGAACGTAACCTTTGAAGTCGAAGCAAACATGACGAAATGATCTTCATTGCCGTATTTTTCGGCTTCCTTTATAATATTGGGAAGATAGTCGGTTTCGTCGTAAAGATCGTGTATACAGTACGCGTTATCCCATACGACTCTGAAATCCTCCGCGGCGGGCTTCATCATTGCAAGACGCTCGCAGACCTCTTTGGAATATGTAATTCCGTCGGGATTCGAATACTTAGGCACGCAGAACATACCTTTTACACAGGGATCTTTTATAAGCTCCTCTATTTTATCCATATCGGGGCCGTCCGAAAGCATGGGTACGTTTATCATTTCTATTCCGAAATACTCCGCAATACCGAAATGTCTGTCGTAACCGGGAACAACGGCAATGAATTTAACCTTGTCAAGTTTACACCACGGTGCCGAACCGATACCTTTTGAGTAACACTGTGAAATAAAATCAAACATAAGCTGTAAGCTTGCCGTACCGCCGATTATAACGTTCTTCGCCGGCATATCAAACAGCTCCCCGAAAAGCTCCCTGCATTCAGCTATTCCGGCAAGAACGCCGTAGTTACGGCAGTCAAGCCCGTCATAGGCTTTGTAATTGTCTTTGTCTATGCTGTCGTAGAGCATATTCGAAAGCTCCAGCTGCTGCGGCGCGGGCTTACCGCGTGACATATCTATTTTAAGACCTCTGCTCTTAAAATCGTCGTATCTTGCCTGCGTTTCGTTTTTTAAAGCGATAAGTTCTTCTTTTGTCATTTCGTTCACGTTTTTCATAATCAAATTCCTCTTTGAATTTTGTTTTCTAAATGTTTTTTTATTAAAATTCCGCAGAACCGGTGGTTCTCGGGAACGGAAGCACGTCTCTTATATTCGAAATTCCCGTAAGATACATAACAAGTCTTTCAAACCCCAGTCCGAAACCCGCGTGACGGGTTCCGCCGTATTTTCTCAAATCAAGATACCACCAATAATCCTTTTCATTAAGACCGAGTTCGTTCATTCTCTCTTTGAGTACGTCGAGACGTTCCTCTCTCTGCGAACCGCCGATTATCTCTCCTATTCCCATAACGAGACAGTCCATTGCAGCCACGGTTTTGCCGTCGTCGTTGAGTCTCATATAGAAAGCCTTTATTTCCTTGGGATAATCTGTAACAAATACAGGCTTTTTGAAAATTTCCTCGGTAAGATATCTCTCATGTTCTGTCTGAAGATCGCAGCCCCAGCATACTTTATACTCGAATTTGTCATTATGCTTTTCCAAAAGCTTTACGGCTTCGGTGTAGGTTACTCTGCCGAAATCAGACGAAGCAACGCTTTTAAGCCTTTCAAGAAGTCCTTTATCTATAAATTTATTGAAGAATTCAAGCTCCGATTTGCAGTTTTCAAGACAGTAATTTATAACATACTTAATCATCGCCTCGGCAAGTTCCATATCGTCCTCAAGATCGGCAAAAGCGATCTCAGGTTCAATCATCCAAAACTCCGCAGCATGTCTTTGAGTATACGATTTTTCGGCTCTGAATGTAGGACCGAACGTGTATATTTTTCCGAAAGCCTGAGCCATAATCTCACCCTGAAGCTGACCGGAAACCGTGAGGAATGCTTTTTTTCCGAAGAAATCCTCTTTATAGTCGACAGCTCCGTTTTCATCCCTGGGAGGATTATCGATATCGAGAGTTGTTACCTTAAACATCTCGCCCGCTCCCTCGCAGTCACTGCATGAGATAAGAGGCGTATGCGCGTAAAGAAAACCGCGCTCGTTAAAAAATCTATGAATAGCATAGGCCGCCGTGCTTCTGACTCTGAACGCAGCGGAAAGCGTATTCGTTCTGGGTCTTAAATGTCCTATAGTACGGAGATATTCAAGAGAGTGACTCTTTTTCTGAAGCGGATAATCCGGCGTCGACTCCCCTTCAACTTCAACAGTGTCAGCGTTAAGCTCAAACGGCTGTTTCGCAGACTGAGTAAGTATAAAATCTCCTGTTACAATAACCGCCGCTCCGACGTTCATAGAAGCGATCTTCTTAAAATCGTCAATCTTTCCGTCCTCGAAAACGACCTGAAGCCCCTCAAAGCATCCGCCGTCGTTGATCTGCATAAAGCCGACCGATTTTGAATCTCTTATGGTTCTGACCCATCCGCAGACAGTAATCTTTTTACCGGCAAAGTCATTCGGAGCTTTGTATAACTGTTTTATTTCAATTCGCTGCATAACATTTAATACCTCCGGGATAATACCCGATATAAGAATTCTATTTTTATCTTTAAAATTATACCACATCAAAAAAACCGATACAAGGTTTTTTAACCATATATTTTTTAAAAATATATTAACTAATATATTTTCGCTCGAACAAGCAAGAATAACCGAAGAAAAAGCCGTTTTTCAAAAAAATAAAAAAATTCAAAAAAACACTTGACAACCGATAATTCATATGATATATTATGTAAGCACTCGGGAGTGACGCCGAGAACAACGATAGGCTGGTGTAGCTCAGTTGGTAGAGCAGCTGATTTGTAATCAGCAGGTCGGGGGTT
>UQQT01000003.1 GCA_900543395.1 uncultured Oscillospiraceae bacterium
TAGCTCAGTCGGCAGAGCACCTGCCTTTTAAGCAGGGTGTCCGGAGTTCGAATCTCCGCTGGATCACCAGGAAGATGGACTTGCTTCTGCAAGTCCTTTTTCAATGAAATAAATTTCTGACGGGCTTTATGAAATATTGCTAAAGCAATATGAAACAGCCTGTGCAATGAAATATGCTGACGCGTATGGATTTATATTATTTCACATTCGGCGTCAGACGAATATTTTATAAAAAACGCTTTCTTTGAATAAACTTCGGAGGAGGCATTTTTTATTCGTCACATGTAAAATAAATCTACACGTGTTTATATTTAGTACATATTCGGGTGGGATAATACTGCACGGTGAATATAAAAAGAGGTATTATGCTCATAATGATATAAAATGCTTATATATAGTTCGAAAATGAAAATAAAAACCGTTTCGGACATGTTATTATTGATAAAAGAGGTGGGACAATTATGATTAAACCCGATAAAACGGTTATGAAAGAAACCGGATTTATGGCTGTCTTTTCATTGATCGCAAGCGTACTCATGCAGGCTGTTTTTCTTATAATCGGAAAATGGGACTTAAGCGTTCTGCTCGGTAATCTCATAGGCTGCACGGTGAGTATACTTAACTTTTTCCTGATGGGGTTAAGCGTTCAGCACTCGTGCGATAAGAATGAAAAAGATGCCGCGGGCTTTATGCGAGCTTCGCAGATTTTGAGAATGTTTATGCTTTTTGCGGTCGCGATACTCGGCGCGGTCCTCGACTGTTTCAATATCGTAACTACTCTTATACCTCTGTTTTTCCCGCGCGTCGCGGTTTTCTTCAGACAGAGTTTTATAAAAAAGAACGGCGGTGATTCCGATGGAGGAGAAAATCGGGTTTAAAAATCCCGAAGAAAAAAAGACGAAATTCGGCTTTGTCGACATACTGCTTTTGATTCTTACCGTTCTGCCGTTAATCGCGGGAATCGTGTTGAAAATTTTGTTTACGCCCGCTTCGGACGGAATACAGATCGAGGGCGCGATGATTTATGCCGAAATCAATATGCCGTTCGGCACGACAATGCCGATAACCGAGGCGCAGATAAATTCGTGGCTCGTTATTCTGTCGATAATGTTTTTGTGCATTTTCTTAACTCACGGTATGACTGTTTGGGGTAAGGGCAAAAGACAGATTATCGCCGAATGGATAGTCGAAAAGGTCGACTCTCTTGTTAAAGAGAATATGGGCGAATACTTCATGGGATTCGCTCCGTTTGTCGCGGCGATACTCGCGTTGAGCGCGTGTTCGAGCCTTTTATCACTCATCGGTTTATTTCCGCCGACGTCGGATATCAATATAACGGCGGGATGGGCGATACTTACGTTCATACTGATAACGCATTATAAAATGAAATGCGGACCGCTTCAGTATATTAAAAGCTTCGGCGAACCCGTACCGTTTCTCGCGCCTCTTAATATTATAAGCGAGGTCGCAACCCCTGTTTCCATGGCGTTCCGTCATTACGGAAACGTTTTGTCGGGTTCGGTAATATCGGTTCTTATTTCGTTCGCACTGGCTTCGCTGTCGGGCAAGCTGTTCTCATTCCTGCCCGGCGTACTTTCGAAAGTTCCGTTTTTGAGAATCGGACTTCCCGCTGTTTTGAGCATTTATTTTGACGTGTTCAGCGGATGCTTGCAGGCGTTTATATTTGCAATGCTTACAATGCTGTACGTTGCCGGCGGATTTCCTCAGGAGCTTTATATGAAAAAGCAGGAGAAGAAAAAACTTAAAAAGCAAAAAAAGGCTCAGAGAGCCGATTAATATATAACAATTCAAATAAACAATTCGGATTTCGGAGGAGATTATTATGACAGAACTTGCAATCGGTATTATTTTAGGCTGCTGCGCACTCGGCGCGGGCGTTGCTATGATAGCGGGTATCGGCCCCGGTATCGGCGAGGGCAATGCGGTAGCAAAAGCGTGCGAAGCAATCGGCAGACAGCCCGAGTGCAGAGGACAGGTTACAACCACCATGCTCATGGGATGCGCCGTCGCGGAAACGACGGGTCTGTATGCGCTCGTTATCGCGATACTTCTTATTTTTGTCGCACCGCAGAGACTTGTCGACATTCTTATGAATATTGTCGGATAAGGAGACGGTATTATGCAGAATCTCGATGTTATCTCCGTAAATATATGGCTGATAATCATTTCTCTGTGCAATCTCGTTATACTGTTTTTGATTATAAAAAGATTCCTTTATAAGCCCGTTAAAAAGATGCTTGCCGAAAGGCAGAAGCAGCTTGATAAAAAGTATTCCGACGCCGAAGATGCAAAGAGTGAGGCAGAGTCCGACCGTAAAGCGTGGAGTGAGAGAATTGCGCTCGCCGAGGATGAAGCCGGTGAAATCATAGAAAAAGCTCAGACGCAGGCTAAGCGCATGGGTGATAAGCTGATCGACGACGCTAAACGCAGAGCCGACGGCATTGTCAGAAATGCCGAGGAACAGGCGAAGCTCGAAAAGAAGAAGGCCGAGGATTCCGTAAAAAAGGAAATTGCGGATGTTTCCGTTCTCATTGCCGAAAAGATGATAGGCAGGGAGATAAACGAAAACGACCACAGAAGCGTTATCGACGAGGCGATTGACGAAATAGGTGAGAGCGATGACTGATATGGCGTTATGCTGCGCCGACGCACTGTTCTCGATAGCCGAGGAGTCGGGCAGGGAAAATGAGTTTGCCGACGCGCTTACTCAGACCGACGGTATTTTTAAAAGCGAGAAAGAATATATTAAAATGCTGTCCGACCCGAATATTGATATTTCGGACAGGATTAAATGTATCGATTCTGCGTTTTCGGGCAGAATTCCCGACGAGGAAGTCGCGTTTTTGAAAATTCTGTGTCAAAAGAGGCTTTTGAATATTTTTTCGGACTGTGTTAAAGAATTCAAAAAAATATATTCCGAAAAAGCCGGAGTGCTTGATGTAAAAGTCACCGGTGCGTGCGAAATGACGGACGGGGAAAAGCGGAAGCTTGAAAAAACGCTCGAAAAGAAATTTTCATGTAAAATAAAGGCTTCGTATTCTGTTGATAAATCGCTTATCGGCGGATTCGTTGTTTACGCGGGAGACAGAATAATCGACGCGAGCATAAAGAATAAATTAAAACAGATAAAGGAGATGCGGGACAAATGAGTATCGACGTACACTCTATAAGCAGTATAATCAAAGAACAGATACGCTCTTACGGCTCCTGCATACAGACAAAGGAGACCGGCAAGGTCATTTCCGCGGGCGACGGCATTGCGACAGTTTACGGACTTGACGGATGCATGGCGGGCGAGCTTCTCGAATTTGAGGACGGAAGCTTCGGACTTGCGCAGAACCTCGACGAGGACACCGTTTCCGTCGCGCTTCTGTCGGGCGACACGTCCATAGGCGAGGGAACGAAGGTTTCATGCACCGGCAGAGTTCTGTCCGTACCCGTCGGCGAAAAAATGCTCGGCAGGGTTGTAAACGCTCTCGGAAAACCGATAGACGGCAAGGGCGATATCAAAACCGAGACTGTAAAGCCTATAGAATCTCCCGCGCCCGGAATTATCGAGCGTGAGGGCGTAAGCGTTCCGTTGCAGACGGGTATCAAGGCAATTGACGGTATGATTCCCATAGGCAGAGGACAGCGCGAGCTTATAATCGGCGACAGGCAGACGGGAAAAACTCAGATTGCCGTCGACACGATAATAAATCAGAATTCAAGCGGTGTAATATGCATTTACGTCGCGATAGGACAGAAGAATTCTTCCGTTGTTCAGGTCGTTAACGAGCTGACAAGGGCGGGCGCAATGGAGCATACGATAGTTGTTTCCGCTTCAGCCTCCGAACCCGCTCCGTTACAGTATATCGCTCCGTACTCGGGATGCGCGATGGCTGAATTTTTCAGAGAGCAGGGCAGGGACGTTCTGATAATTTACGATGATCTATCAAAACACGCCGTAGCGTACAGAGCGTTGTCTCTGCTCATACGCAGACCGCCCGGACGAGAGGCCTATCCCGGCGATGTATTCTATCTGCATTCAAGACTTCTTGAACGTGCGGCGAGAGTCGCAGACGAATACGGCGGAGGCTCGATAACCGCGCTGCCGATAATAGAAACGCAGGCGGGCGATGTATCGGCGTATATTCCGACAAACGTTATTTCCATAACCGACGGTCAGATATTTCTTGAAACGGAGCTTTTCCACTCGGGAATCATGCCGGCGGTAAACCCCGGCATATCGGTAAGCCGAGTCGGAGGTTCCGCACAGTTGAAGGGTATGAAAAAAGTTTCGGGTGAACTTAAGCTTCTCTACTCGCAGTACAGGGAATTGCAGTCGTTCGCACAGTTTTCGAGCGACCTCGACGCGGACACGAAAGCACGTCTTGCTCTGGGCGAGAGAATAACAGAAGTATTGAAACAGAATAAAAATTCACCCGTTCGCGCGGGTTGCCAAATTATAATAATTTATGCCGTAACGCACGGATTCCTTGATAAAATCGAGGTTTCGGACGTTTCGAAGTTTGAGGAAAAGCTTATTCTCAAAGCAGAGAGCGAGTATCAGCCTTTGCTCGAAAGACTCGAAAAAGGTTCGTTTGACGATAACGATATTGCCGAAATCGAAAAACTTATCAAAGAAACGGAGTGATTTCGATGGGCGCAGATATTAAAGCTCTGAAAACGAGAATCAAGAGTATAGATTCGACCTTACAGATAACGTCCGCTATGGGACTTGTCGCTTCGTCAAAATTAAGACAGGCAACATCCCGAATGGCAAAATCGTCCGCGTATGCTTTATGCACTGAGAAGATAATTAATATGCTCTCTTTGTGCGAGGAATGCAGAAACGGAATTTATATGAAAAAACGTGAAGGACGAAGGTGCGTTGTCGTTATCGCGGGCGACAGGGGACTTGCGGGCGGATACAATTCTTTCGTATTCAAAAAACTCGGAGAAATCGAAAACGCCGATGTTTACCCGATAGGCAGGCGAATCTGCGACAGAGTTTCAAAACCTTTTGTTTCGTCCGAATTCTTTTCTTCCGCCGAGGCGTACTCTCTTGCAGATGAGCTTTGCGGAAAGTACGTTTCGGGCGAATATACCGAAATAGATATTATCGGTACGAAATACGTTTCCGCATTAAAACAGGAGACGTACTTAAAAACGCTTCTGCCGTTGAACGGCAAGACGGAAAAAATGCAGGGAAGCGCGGAGTTTGAACCCGACGCGCCGACCGTCATGAACTCGGCGGTGAACGAGTATCTTGCCTCTGCGATTTTTGCGTCTGTGCGTGAGAGTTTTGTCTGCGAGCTTACCGAGCGCAGGGCTGCTATGGACAACGCGGACAGAAATGCCCGTCAGATGCTCGACGAGCTTCATATTCAGTATAACAGAGCGCGCCAGGGCGCGGTTACGCAGGAAATCACCGAAATAACCGCCGGAAGCGGAGAATAATATAAGGAGCCTGAATTAAAATGGACAGTTCGCATAAGGGCTATGTAAGCCGGGTAATGGGACCCGTCGTAGACGTAAGATTCGACGACGGAAAGCTGCCCGAGATTAACAATGCCGTACAAATAAAAATGCCGGACAGAACGCTGACGGCAGAGGCTTCGCAGCACATAGGCGACAATACCGTAAGGTGTATCGCAATGGCTTCGACCGACGGACTCAGCCGAGGCGCCGAGGCTGTCGATACCCTCGCACCGATAAGCGTCCCGGTCGGAAAAGAAACTCTCGGACGTATTTTCAACGTTCTGGGCGATACTGTTGACAATAAGCCCGCGCCCGAGACGAAGGAGAGAAGGAGCATACACAGAGCCCCTCCCTCATATGAAGAATTAAGCTCGCAGACGGGAATATTCGAAACGGGTATTAAGGTTATAGACCTTATATGTCCCTACGCAAAGGGCGGTAAAATCGGACTTTTCGGCGGAGCCGGAGTCGGAAAAACGGTTCTTATAATGGAGCTTATAAATAACATAGCGAAGGAGCACGGCGGTATTTCCGTATTTACGGGCGTCGGCGAGCGTACGAGAGAGGGCAACGACCTTTATAACGAGATGAAGCAGTCGGGCGTCCTGTCAAACACCGCGCTTGTCTACGGTCAGATGAACGAGCCGCCCGGAGCCAGAATGAGAGTCGCGCTCTCGGGACTTACGATGGCGGAGTATTTCAGAGACGATCTCGGTCAGGATGTTCTTTTGTTTATAGATAATATATTCAGATTTACTCAGGCGGGCAGCGAGGTTTCCGCACTGCTGGGCAGAATGCCGTCGGCTGTCGGATATCAGCCTACTCTCGCTACTGAGATGGGAGCGCTTCAGGAGCGCATTACGTCGACAAAACGCGGTTCCGTTACAAGCGTTCAGGCGGTATACGTTCCCGCCGACGATCTTACCGATCCCGCGCCCGCGGCGGCATTCGCTCATCTCGACGCTACAACAGTTTTGTCGAGAAACATTGCCTCGCAGGGTATTTATCCCGCAGTCGATCCTCTCGAATCGACAAGCCGTATTCTCTCGCCCGATATCGTAGGAGAAGAACATTACCGCACCGCGAGAGACGTTCAGAGGGTTTTGCAGAGATATAAGGAGCTTACCGACATTATCGCGATAATGGGTATGGACGAATTGAGCGACGAGGATAAGCTTCTCGTCGGCCGCGCGAGAAAAATTCAGAGATTCCTCTCCCAGCCGTTCACCGTATCGGAAAAATTCACGGGTATTCCCGGAGTTTACGTTCCGCTGTCGGAAACGATAAGAGGATTCAGAGCGATACTCGACGGCAAGTGCGACGAAATACCCGAGTCGGCGTTCCTGTTTGCGTCCACGATAGACGACGCAGCTCAAAAAGCCGGGACGGTGGTTAAATGAAAACGTTTAAACTGACTGTTTCGTCCATGGACGGCGAAATATTTTCGGGCGAGGCTGTTTCTCTTTCACTGCGCGGAGCGGACGGCGATCTTGCCGTACTGCCCGGACGCGCCCCGTTTATAACGTCGGTCGTCGAGTGCGAATGTAAAATATGCACAGAGGATTCAAAGGTAATGCCGGTTAAATGCAAGGGCGGACTTCTCTGCGTTTCAAGGGATGAAACCGTGCTGACGTTAAGAATTGAATAGAAATAATATTCACAGCGTGTTGAAAAACATTTTTCGGCACGCTGTTATAAATATTTACAATTAAAATTCAGTATGATGTTGAAATTTAGTGAATTTACAGGTAGAATATAACTTGAGGTGATTGCCATGAAAAAAATCAAAGCTGTATTTTGCATTATTCTGTCGTTAACGGCTGTTGTTTCGTTATTCTCTTCCTGCGGCGAACACGGCAGAAAAATTATGAACGATGTTTATTCGCAGTATGACAATCTTGCAGATAGTATTGAGGTTACCGATATGGACGGTAAGACGGCTTCTTCGTTTTCTCTTAAAGGAAAGCAGGAGGAAACCCGTTACGTCACCGTCGATTTGCTTGAACAAAAGGATTTTAATACCGTTGTTTTGAAAGAGAGCGGAAAAAACGTTACTCTGTTTGAGATTTACGCTTCAAACGACAAGGATAAGGATTATAAATTCCTATATCAAAGCGACTGCATAGAGGGCGGTCACACCTGTTTTTTAGGCGATGTTTCCTACAGATATCTTCGTATATTCGTAAATCAGTCCTCGGGCGGTTATAATTTAAACGGTTTGGGCGTTTATAATATAAAAAAAGAAAACGCCGGCGGGTTAAGAGTCAACACATATCTTGTTGCGGAAAACATCAGCGAGGACATGGACGCTTCAATGCTTGAGTGCGTAACGGATATCATAGTTTTCGGTACCGCAAAATTTACCGCGCAGGGCGGTATATGCTTTGTTGACGGCAGCGGAGAAAGCGTAGACGAAAAATATTACGCCGATAAAATTAATATTTTAAAGAAAAAAACCGCAGGTAAGAATATTAATCTTATATGCGATATTGCAATGCCGTACGGAAACGACAATGCCGATATCATATCGATGCTCAGTGAAGAATATGTCGATACAACCGTGGAAAATATCCGCGCGTTCGTCGAAAAATACGGCTTTGACGGCTATGACATGGATTATGAATTTCCGTACAGCAAGACGGAGTGGAAACAGTATAACGAGTTTTTAAGACGGCTTGACAAAGCCATTCCTGATAAAATCATATCGCTTGCGATAGCTCCGTGGGATTTACGCTTCGACGACGACGTGCTTGAAATAATAGACCGCGCGGAGGTTATGCTTTACGATATGTTTACCGCGCACGGATATCATTCCATTTTTGCTGTAACGGCGAACGGCGTAAAAAAGGCGATTGACGGCGGGTTTGATAAATCGAAAATCGATTTGGGCGTACCGTTTTATTCGCGTCCTACTAATAAGCTCGGATACTGGGGCGATTATAAACAGTTCGAGAGCAGTCTCGACCGGTTTACAAACTTAATTTATTTTAACGATTTCGATCATTCGGGTAGCCCGATGACGGCTCCGCAGTACATAAATTCCGTTCAGATGATTGCGGATAAGACTGCATTCGCCGTTGACGCCGGACTCGGCGGAATAATGATTTGGCACATGTCGTGCGATTTGCCGTATGACAATGAGCTTTCGCTTTTCAGAGCGATATATGAAACAAAACAGGCAAAAAAATAACATGATAAAAACCGCGGCAGATACTTTGTTTGACCGCGGTTTTATGATGAATTTGAGAGCGGGAGTGAAATTGTTTCGGCTTTTTTGTTTACAAATAATGATAATTGTGATAAAATAATCGACAGAATTATTATTACGGTGAATTTATGAATGAGAGCGAACACATTGAATATCTCGGCTCGGGAGTAAAGCTTATCGTTTCAGAGTCTCACACGTTCGGAACGGACGCGCTTCTGCTCGCCGATTTTACGTCCCCGAAACGAAAAGACATCGCGTGCGATTTCGGCACAGGGTGCGGAATCATCCCGTTTTACTGGCTTCGGGAGAATATGGGGCGGAAAATATACGCCGTTGAAATTCAGAAAAACGGATTCGAAATTTTAAAAAGAAGCGTCGAATTGAACGGCGCCGGCGAAAAAATCATACCCTTGAACACGGATTTAAGGGAGCTTAAGAATGCCGATTACGCGGGATGTTTCGACGTTATATCGATGAATCCGCCGTACACGCCCGACGGCGCGGGGATAAAGAGCAGTTCGGATTCCGCAAAAATTGCAAGGCACGAAACGATATGCTCGCTCGGTGAAATCTGTCTGACGGCTTCGAGGCTTTTAAAATTCGGAGGCAGGCTGTGTATGTGTCTGAGACCGGAGAGGCTGTGCGAGCTTATGACCGCGATGAAGAATGCGGGAATCGAGCCTAAACGCATGAGACTTGTTTCGCAGTCGGTCGGCAAGGCTCCGTGGCTCGTTCTCTTAGAGGGCAAGCGGGGCAGAAATCCGGGTCTTACGGTTGAAAAAGAATTGTATATAGAAGAAAACGGCTCCGACTCGGAGGATATGAGGCGAATTATAGGCTCTTACAGGGAGAACGGTGACAATGGATTCTGTTGACAATGTAATATACATATGGCTCTTTCTAATGATTTTTGTAGTTATAAGCCTGTTCAGACGCAGCATTATAAGAAAAGTCATTTCAAAAAGGAAAAATACCGAAAGGAAAAATATTATGAACGAGATTCTCAATTCATGCATAGGAAAAATGTGCGATATTTATATTTACGGCGAATTGGGAACGGGCGCAAAAATAGTGTCCGTATCCGACGGCTGGGTCGAGGTTGAAAAGAAAAACGGCAAGCGCGATTTGATAAATATAGACTATATAAGCCGTATAAGCGTTAAGGAAAAGGGTTAAAAAATGGCGGGAACTTTATTTGTTGTCGGGACTCCTATAGGGAACCTCGGCGATATGTCGCCGCGCGCCGTACAAGCTATGGCACAGTGCGATTTTATTGCCGCGGAGGACACAAGAGTAACGCTTAAGCTTTTAAATCATTTCGATATAAAAAAGCCCATGGTCAGCTACTATGAGCATAACCGCACGCAGAAGGGAAGCCTTATATTAGACCGCATTATCTCGGGTGAAAACTGCGTTCTTGTAACTGACGCCGGGATGCCGGCGATATCCGATCCCGGGATTGACCTTGTTGATTTATGCCATGAGGCGGGCGTCAGCGTTGTCAGCGTACCGGGACCGTCGGCGATTGTCACGGCGGCGGCGATAAGCGGACTCGACGTATCGAGGTTTTCGTTCGAGGGATTTCTCTCCGTCAACAAGCCCAAGCGCAGGGCGCATCTTGCCGAGCTCGTCACCGAACGCAAGACAATGATTTTCTACGAGGCACCGCACAAGCTTGCCGCCTCGCTTAACGATTTATATGAAACTCTCGGTGACAGGCGTATCGCGATTATAAAAGAGCTTACGAAAATTCACGAAAGCGTCGAACGTACGACTCTTAAAGAGGCCGCGGGAAAATATGACGGCATGAAATTAAAGGGCGAATATGTCATTATAATAGAGGCGAAAAAGGACGAAAATGAAAGCGAAGATATTGACGGAATCGCACTCGCTAAGAAATTCGTCGCCTCGGGAATGAAGATGAACGACGCGGCAAAGCTTGCCGCGCAGGAATCCGGAATGAAAAAGGGCGATATCTATAAAGCCCTGACGGAGGATAAATTATGATTGATAATTTAAAGGAATTCTGGTATCTGTGGCTTATCGCAGCCTTATTGCTCGTTATCGCCGTATTTGCGATGAAAAAGGCGTCCGCCGCCGTAAAAAAGCACAATGAGACAATGAGAAGCCGTGACGAGGAATTAAAAAGACTTAAATATTTAGTCGATAACTATTCGTCCGTCACGCCCGAATCCGCTCAAAAAGCCGACCCATGCGAGCTTATCGACGGCATGACTGCCGTTTTGCAGAGAAAACTTGAAAAAAGCGGGGATTTCAACGGCGAATTTGAATCGGCTTCGGTTCTCGAAAAGAAAATGTACGCGTGTCACTACTTTTTCGAGGACGTAAAGGACGGCAAGCTCTCCGACTGGTGCAGAAACAACGGCGAACCGCTTATTTCTCTTACATTTGAACTCATTTCCGATATCGGCGAGAATAAGCTTTTGTCCGTGATGAAAAAAATGTACCCGATGTTTGATAAAAACGACGATGTAACGTCATACGACGAGTCGAGAATTAAAGAACTCGATTCCGATTTTTCGAAGATTTACTCAAAGGAAAGAATCGCCGGAGAGGTCAGGGATTCCGTTGTTTCGTCGCTTTCTGAAAAAATTGAATTAAATTAAAAAAACTATTGACAAACGCATACTTTACTGTTAAAATATATTGCGAAAACAAAGCAGACGGCATAGGCTAATCTCACCTCGCGGATTTTTATGCGCAGGTCAATACTTAAAGTTTTTTAACTTTTGTATTTATGAGTGCGGCAGTGCGTCTGTCCGCGCTTTTTGTTTCTATTTATTTCGGAGGTGTTTGACCATCGCTACTAAGGAAATGCAGATAAACGAAGAGATCAGAGAGAGAGAGATAAGAGTCGTTACCGACGACGGAGAACAGTTAGGTATAATGTCCTCGGCCGACGCGCTCAAAATCGCAGGACAGAAGAATCTTGATCTGGTAATGATTGCTCCCCAGGCTAAACCGCCCGTATGCAAGATAATGGATTACGGCAAGTATAAGTTTGAACAGCAGAAACGCGAAAAGGAAGCCAAGAAGAATCAGAGCCGGATTGACATTAAAGAGGTTCAGCTTTCGCTCAACATTGATACGCATGACCTTGAAACCAAAGTCAACCATGCCAACAGATTCCTTAAGCAGGGCAATAAGGTCAAGGTTTCTATCCGCTTCAGAGGCCGTGAAATGGCTCACCCGGAGAGAGGTCTTGAAATAATGCAGGAATTTGCAGATAAATGCACGGAACTCGGAGTTATCGAGAAGCCCGCTAAGTTAGAGGGCAGAATGATGCTTATGTTCCTTGCGGCGAAACCTTCAAAGTAAGATTTCGTTTTTATTACACGGTATTAAATAACAGGAGGAAAATATCATGCCTAAAATTAAAACAAACAGCGGCGCAAAGAAGCGTTTTAAGCTTTCAAAGAACGGTAAGCCCATCCGCGCTCATGCTTACAAGTCCCACATTCTTAACAAGAAGAGCACCAAGAGAAAGAGAAATCTCCGCAAGACTGCCGTTGCAGACAAAACCAACGTTAAGCAGATCAAGAAGCTTATTCCCTACAAATAATTATCTATTTTTCGACTTAATTCAGGAGGTTACTTACAATGGCACGTATTAAAGGCGCTATAATGACTCGTAAGAGAAGAAATAAAGTATTAAAGCTTGCTAAGGGCTACTACGGCTCAAAGAGCAGACTTTTCAAGACCGCTAAGCAGGCGGTTATGAAGTCCGGCAACTACGCTTATGTCGGCAGAAAGCAGAAGAAGAGAGATTTCAGACGTCTTTGGATCTCGAGAATTTCCGCGGCTTGCAAGCTCAACGGAATGAATTACTCTACTTTCATGAACGGTCTTAAAAAGGCGGGCGTTACCCTTAACAGAAAGATGCTTTCCGAGATCGCAATTGCCGATCCCGCGGCGTTTACCGCTCTTACCGAAACCGCAAAAGCCGCTCTCAAGTAATTATTTTTAACATTTCGGGACTGTCGCAAAGCGCTGACAGTCCTTGTTTTTCTAATTAATATGGATACTATAACAAGCAGAAACAATCCTAAAATCAAATACTTTGCAAAGCTTACGGCAGACTCTTCTTTCAGAAAAAGCGAAGGGCTTTTTACCCTCGAGGGGCAGAGACTCTGCTGCGACGCGTCAATGCACGGGATATGTATTACCGACGCGTTTATTACCGAACACGCAATGAAAAAATACGGGGAAAGTCTCGGCGTTTTGATTGAAAATTCGGAGCATGTTTTTATTATAACGGACGAAGTATGCTCCCGTTTGTCCGATACAAAAACTTCACAGGGTGTATTTTGTATATGCAAAACACTTGACAAACGGCATAATATAGATAAAATAAATTATAATGGTATGTATATCGCTCTTGAAAACCTGCAAACGCCGTCGAATCTCGGTGCGGCTGCAAGAACGGCGGAGGCTCTCGGTCTGGACGGCATGATTGTAAGCGGAGGATGCGACATATATAATCCTAAGGCTCAGCGTGCCGCCATGGGTTCATTGCTGAGACTGAACATTATCGAAACCGATTCGCCGGCAGAGTTTTTAACAGAGTGCTCCGCGCATTGTATGAAAACATATGCGGCCGTTCCCGATTCGTCGGCAATGCCGATTACCGAAATTGACCGTACGTCCGGCGTTATATGCGTTGTCGGAAACGAGGGAAACGGACTGTCGGACGAGGTTATAAACGCATGTCTTAATAAGGTTACCATACCGATGAAAGGCAGAGCAGAGTCGCTTAACGCCGCTTCCGCCGCCGCAGTTATTATGTGGGAGATGGTCAGATGAGTTGTCCCGTAGAATACTGGATATGGCTTCAGCAAACGCTCGGAGCCGGCTTTTTCGCAGACGAACTCGTGTCTTATTTTATCGACGCGCGGGGCGTGTACGAAGCGGGAGAGGATGCGTGGATATCCTCCGGGACGATTTCTCCGAGAAATTTTCAAAAGCTTTCGACTCTAAGCCCGTCGCAGTCCTACGACATTATGAATGCATGCGAAAAGAACGGATGGCATATAATACCGTACGACTCGCCGTTTTATCCCAAAAGACTTCGGCGCATTAATTCCTTCCCGCTCGTTCTCTATGTCTGGGGTGACGTAAACGCACTTGACAGCGAATTGAGCATAGGCATGGTCGGTACGAGGAATTGTTCGGACTACGGACTCAATATAGCGCGTTCATTGTCGGGCGGGCTTGCAAAAGCGGGATTCACCGTCATCAGCGGCGGCGCGGTCGGAGTCGACAGAGCGTGCCATGAAGGAGCTATGAATTCGAACGGCAAAACCATTGCGTTTCTCGGCTGCGGACTCGGGTGCGAATACCTTAAATCCAATGAAAATATGAGAAAAAGAATCTCCGAAAACGGTGCGGTCGTCAGCGAATTTCCTCCCTTTACGCCCGCTTCGCGTATAACTTTTCCGATAAGGAACAGACTTATTTCGGGAATGTCTCTCGGCACGGTCGTTATCGAGGCTAAGGAGAAAAGCGGGTCGCTTATCACCGCAAGATACTGCCGTGAGCAGGGACGAACTGTTTTTGCGATTCCCGGAGACGTTACGAATTCAAACTTTTTCGGAACGAATAAGCTCATAAGAGACGGCGCGAAAGCTGTGTTTTCGGCATTTGACATTATAAACGAATTTGCGGATATGTACCCCGAACTTGCGTCTTCGCTCTCGCCGGACGAACATATTGAACGTATTAAAACCGACGCGTCCGACGGCGGAAAAATGTCCGAAATTCGCATTAATAAGAAAAAAGAACAATCAAAACAGCTTACATTAAACGACTTCGGCGTTAAAGAAGAGGAGAAACCCAAAGAAGAGGATTTGCCCGAATTCTTAACGACGGAAGCAAAAAAAGTCTACTCGTATCTCGGGAACGAAGCTGTACATTCCGATATAATAGCTCAAAAATGCGGTATGGACTCCAAAGAAGTTCTCTGCGCGCTTACGGAGCTTGAGCTGTACGGGTTGTGCAGTATTCATCCCGGCGGAAGATACTCTAAATAAATTAATAACAGGATGGTCAGACTATGTCTAATCTCGTAATTGTCGAGTCGCCTACAAAGGCGGGTACTATAAAAAAATATCTCGGTCCCGGCTATGAGGTAAAAGCCTCTATGGGTCACGTAAGGGATTTATACGCCGCGAAATTAAGCGTTGACGTAAAAAACGATTTCGCGCCGAAATATGTTGTAATAAAGGGAAAGGAAAAGCTTGTCAAGGAGCTTCATGAGCTTGCGGACAAGAGCGACGACGTCTTTCTCGCAACCGACCCCGACCGCGAGGGAGAAGCTATTTCATGGCATCTTGCGACGCTTCTCGATCTTGATTTGAACAAGGTCAAGCGCGTTAAATTTAACGAAATAAATAAAACGAGCGTTGAAAACGGGATGAAGCATCCGTCGAAAATCGACATGGATCTTGTAAACGCTCAGCAGGCGAGACGAATTCTCGACAGACTTGTCGGTTACCGTTTAAGCCCGTTTATTTCGCAGAAAATACGCCGCGGACTCTCCGCGGGACGCGTGCAGAGCGTTGCGGTAAGGCTTATCGTTGACCGCGAGGACGAGATCAACGCGTTCGTGCCCGAGGAATACTGGTCGATTACGGCGAAGCTTTCCGCTCCGTCGTCAAGACGTATTTTAAAAGCCAATTTAACCTCCGACGAAAACGGCAAGGTTAAAATTATAAATAAAGAGCAGTCGGATGCTTATCTTGATAGGCTCAACGGCGCGGTTTATACCGTTTCTAACGTTAAAAAGGGAACGAGGAAGAAATCGCCCATGCCTCCGTTTATAACCTCCACCATGCAGCAGGACGCTTCCCACCGTCTCGGATTTACTTCAAAACGTACGATGAAGGTTGCGCAGGAGCTTTACGAAGGTATCGACATCCCCGGCTACGGCTCGATCGGTCTTATAACCTACATGAGAACCGACTCGTTAAGAATTTCCGAGGAGTCGAGAACTGCCGGAAACGAATATATCAAAACGGCTTACGGCGAAAAATATCTCCCCGAAAAGCCGAGATACTTTAAATCAAAAGGCAGAGTCCAGGACGGACACGAGGCTATAAGACCGACCGTTCCGGGACTCACCCCGCAGGAGGCAAAAGCTTCGCTGACTTCAGATCAGTATAAGCTTTATAATCTTATTTGGAAGCGTTTTATAGCGTCTCTGATGTCAAACTGCGTTCAGGACACCGTAAAGGTCGAAATCGAGGCTAAGAAAGACGGCGCGGACGGATTCTGCACATTCTCCGCAAGCGGATTCTCCGTTAAATTCGACGGATATACCGTTCTTTACAAGAGTGCGGACGACGAGAACGAGGAGAACGAGAGCGTTCTGCCCGACATGAAAAAAGGCGACGTTTTAAAATTCAAAGAGCTTCTGCCCGAACAGCATTTCACACAGCCTCCCGCAAGATATACGGAAGCTTCGCTTATCAAAACGCTTGAGGAAACGGGAGTCGGCAGACCGTCGACATACGCCACGATTATTTCTACGATAACGTCTAAGGATTATGTCGTAAGGGATCATAAGCAGTTAAAGCCCACTGAGCTCGGAACCGCTGCGACGAAGCTTTTAAAAGAGCAGTTCCCGAAGATTATTAATACGAAATTCACCGCAGGCATGGAGTCCGAGCTTGACGAGGTTGAGGCGGGTCACTGTGATTATATTAAAATGCTCCATGAGTTCTACGATGATTTCGAGGCGACTCTCGCTAAGGCAAAGGAAGCCATGCAGGGCGTTAAAATTAAACTCGAAGAGGATCAGACCGACGTCGTATGCGAAAAGTGCGGACGCAATATGGTTATAAAGGTCGGCCGATACGGTAAGTTCCTTGCCTGTCCCGGCTATCCCGAGTGTAAAAACACAAAGCCGTATGTCGAGAAAACAGACGCGAAATGTCCCGTCTGCGGCGGCGATATTATAGGCAAAAAGTCAAAAAAAGGTCATACGTTCTACGGCTGTTCGAATTATCCCGAATGTAACTTTATGACATGGGATATACCCACTTCCGAAATTTGTCCCAAGTGCGGAAAGTCGCTTTTTAAAGCAAGAGGCGGAGTGCTTAAGTGTCATAACGAGGGCTGCGGTTACGAGAGCAGAATTTCCAAAAAGAAAAAGGACGAGGACTCCGATGAATGACGTAAAAAAAGCCGCCGTAATAGGCGGAGGCTTCGCGGGGGTCGAGGCCGCGCGCAGACTGTCAAAGGCGGGAATAAAGGTTGATCTTTATGAAATGAAGCCCGTAAGATTTTCGCCCGCTCATAAGTCGGAGAATTTAGCCGAGCTTGTGTGTTCGAATTCCTTTAAGGCGATAAGAACCGAGTCTGCGGCGGGACTTCTGAAAGCGGAGATGAAAAAATTTGACTCCGTATGTGTTGCGTGCGCGGAAAAATCGGCTGTCCCCGCAGGGGGTGCGCTTGCGGTCGACAGAGATATATTTTCGTCCCTTGTAACAAGCAGAATCGAAAACGACGAAAATATAACGCTTATCCGTAAAGAGGTCACGTCTCTTCCGACTGATGTTTCGGCTGTGATAATAGCTGCCGGACCTCTTGTTTCCGACTCATTGAGCAATGAAATCGCACGCATTACGGGTGAAAGCTTTTTAAGTTTTTACGACGCGGCGGCTCCCGTCATAACGGCGGACAGCATTGATATGTCTCATGCGTTTACACAGTCGAGATACGACAGGGGCGGAGACGACGATTATATAAACTGCCCTATGAATAAAGAGGAGTACGAACTTTTTTATAACGAGCTTGTAAACGCCGAAATCGCGCTCGTTCACGAATTTGACAAACGAGCCGTTTACGAGGGCTGTATGCCGATTGAAATTATGGCGAAGCGCGGAGCCGATACGATAAGATTCGGCCCGTTAAAACCCGTCGGATTAAAAGACCCGAATACAGGTCACAGACCGTGGGCGGTATTACAGCTTCGCAAGGAGAATTCAGCGGCGACAATGTATAACCTCGTCGGTTTTCAGACGAATTTAAAATTCGGTGAGCAGAAACGCGTTTTCTCAATGATTCCCGCATTAAAGGACGCGGAATTTGTCCGTTACGGCGTAATGCACCGAAACACGTTTATAGATTCCCCGAGACTTTTAAACGGCGATTTTTCAATGAGAAAATATCCGTCCGTTTATTTCGCCGGACAGATAACGGGAGCAGAGGGATATATGGAGTCGGCGGCTACCGGAATTCTCGCAGGTGAAAACGCGGCAAGACGTATTCTCGGCAAGGAACCGCTTAATCTGCCCGACATAACGATGCTCGGCGCACTGTCTCACTACATAAGCGACGAAACCGTGACGAAATTTCAGCCTATGGGCGCAAGCTTCGGACTCTTAGAGCCTTTGGGCGAGAAAATCAGGGACAAGAAGGAACGGTATTCGGCTCTTGCAAAAAGAAGTCTCGATTATTACGATTCAATATCATTATGATTTTTATATGACGTATTTTCCGTTTGTATAAAGCGGAAAATACGTTCGAGAGGTCGGAATTATGGAAGAATTCGAAAAAATAATAGGTCACGAATTTAAGGATAAATCACTGCTGAAAACTGCATTGACTCATTCGTCTTACGCAAACGAAATGCATAACAAGGTAAAATTTAATGAGCGACTGGAGTTTTTGGGCGATTCCGTACTGGGTATGATTTCGGCAGAGTATTTCTTTAAGAATTATCCGTCTCTGCCCGAGGGCAAGCTCACAAAAATGAGAGCCGCCGCAGTATGCGAAAAATCTCTTCATAAATTCGCAAAACAGATAAATCTCGGTCAGTTTATGTTTTTAGGCAAGGGCGAGATATGCACCGGAGGCAGAGAACGTCCGTCGATACTTGCCGACGCGTTTGAATCGGTAATAGCCGCGATATATCTTGACGCAGGATTCGACGAGGCAAAGAAATTTGTGCTGTCGTTTATTTCGAATGCGGACATAGAACAGCCGGAGCTTACGGATTACAAAACCGCGCTCCAGGAAATTATTCAGAAAAATCACGGCGAGATGCTCGAATACGTGCTTGTTGAGGAGTCAGGCCCCGACCATAACAAGAGATTTGTCGTCGAGGTTCATTTGAATTCTAATAACATAGGCACAGGCGAGGGCAGAAGCAAGAAGCAGGCGGAGCAGGCTGCCGCAAAAGAAGCTCTCAAGCTCATGGGCGTTGTAAGATGAAGCACGTAAACGTCGCTTTGTTCGTTCCGCACTACGGATGTCCTCATCAGTGCAGCTTCTGCAATCAGAAAACAATTACGGGCGTTAAAAAACCGCTTATGCCGTCCGACGTCGACGAAGCGGTTTCAACCGCTCTTAAAAGCTCAAAGGTATCATCCGGGCAGAGTGAAATTGCGTTCTTCGGCGGAAGCTTTACCGCGATAGACAGGGAGTATATGATATCCCTGCTCGAATCGGCTTATAAATACGTCCGCGAAGGACTTTTTAAGGGAATCAGAATTTCGACGCGTCCCGACTGTATCGACCTCGAAATACTCGATATATTAAAAAAATACGGCGTAACGTCAATAGAGCTCGGAGCGCAGAGCATGTCAGACAGAGTGTTGAAAATGAACGATAGAGGACATACTTCATCAGACGTTGAAAACGCGTCGGAGCTTATAAAGGAATACGGATTCGAATTGGGACTTCAGATGATGACGGGTCTGTACGGCGACGACGATGAGACCGCTGTCATGACGAGCGAAAAAATAGCTTCATTATCTCCCGCGACCGTAAGGATTTATCCTACGGCGGTACTCGAAAAGACGCGTCTTGCCGAACTTTACCGCTCGGGCGAATACAAACCGCAGACGGTTGACGAAGCAGTAAATCTATGTGCGAAACTGCTTAAAATTTTTTATGATAATAATATAAAAGTAATCCGCGTCGGACTTCACTCGGGCGGAGGACTTGACGACGGATATATAACGGGAGCGTATCACCCTGCGTTCAGGGAGCTTTGCGAGGGCAGAATGTACCTTGACGCCGTTATTAAAAAGATTAAAGAAAACGATATAAGCGGAAGCGTTACTGCGTATGTCTCGCCGGGTGACGTTTCGAGAATGACGGGGCAGAACAGACGGAACATAAATTATCTTTCGTCAATAGGCGTTAATCTAAAAGTAAGAGAACGCGAGGGGGTCGAAAGATTCAATCCCGTTATCGAAATATAAGGAGCAAAAATGTACTTAAAATCACTTGAAATGCAGGGCTTCAAGTCCTTTCCGGATAAAACCGTTTTTAATTTCGGCAAGGGCATGACCGCCGTTGTCGGGCCTAACGGTTCAGGTAAAAGCAATATAGCCGACGCCGTAAAATGGGTTCTCGGCGAGCAGTCTACGAAGTCTCTCAGAGGCGCGAGGATGGAGGATGTCATCTTCAGCGGAACCGGCAAGCGCAAGGCGCAGGGCTTTGCCGAGGTTACGTTAAGGCTTGACAATACAGACCGCGCGCTCAACAGGGACGATGACGAGGTCGCTGTAACAAGGCGTTTTTACCGTTCGGGCGAGAGCGAATATAAAATAAATTCTTCAAGCGTAAGACTTAAAGACGTTCATGAGCTTTTCATGGATACGGGACTGGGCAGAGACGGCTACTCAATGGTCAGTCAGGGTAAAATCGAGGACATGGTTTCCGCAAAAAGTCAGGATCGACGCGAAATGTTCGAGGAGGCCGCGGGAATTTCGCATTACAGATACCGCCGTGCCGACGCGCTGAAAAGACTTGATTCGGCAGAGGAAAACCTTTTAAGATTAAGAGATATAATGTCCGAACTCGAAAACCGCGTAGGTCCCCTCGAAAAACAGAGCGAAAAGGCGCAGAAATTCCTCGTTCTCGCAGACAGACGAAAGAATCTCGAAATCGGAATATGGCTCGATATACTTTCAAAATCATCCGAGCTTATCCGTACGCAGGCGAATAAAACGGCTGTTGCCGAGGCTCAGCACGAAAAGGTCGAAAAAGAGCTTGCCGAAATAATCGAAAAAAGCGAGGAATATACGCTTAAAAGCAGAAATATAACCTTGCAGATAGAGCAGGTTCAGAAGAATTCCTCGTCGTTTGAGGAACAGGCGGTTTCGCTCGAGGGTCTTATAGCTCTTAATAAAAATTCAATAGAGCATAACAACGAGACGATTAAGAGAATTGAGGATGACAAGGCAAAAGAAAATCTTTCGGCAGGTCAGATAGACGAACAGATACTTTCCGCAGAAAAAACGATAGAGACTCTTAACGCTCATATAGAGGAAAAGCAGAACGAAACCCGTTCGTTTTCGGACGGACTTGATTCTCTTACAAAACAGAACGAATCCGTTTCGGGCGAGTATATTAAAATTTCCGACGAAATGAATTCTCTTACAAAACGACTGTCCGACGAAAAGGTGCGTTTTTCGTCGGCGGACACTTCTGCTAACGAGGTTTCTCATCGTATAGACGCTGTTAAAGAGAATATAAAAAACGAGGCAATTTTGCTGAAAACAGCTGAAGAAGAGAAAAACAACCTCGAAAAAAAGACGAACGAATTATCCGAAAAGGTAACCTCCGCGACGAATTCCGTATCGGGACGGATAATGAGAGTCAGAACTAAAACACAGACCGCGGACGAATTAAAGCTGGCTCTTGACAAAAACGTCCTTGATTCTCAGAGAATACAGTCGCGTATCCAGCTTTTGGAGGACATGGAGAAAAATATGGAGGGCTATTCGGGCAGCGTTAAGGCTGTCATGAAAGAGTCCTCGCGCGGAGCTCTGCGCGGTATTCACGGAACAATGTCGCAGATAATAAGCGTAAAAGCCGAATATTCACTTGCGATCGAAACGGCTCTGGGCGCGTCGGTTCAGCATATAGTAACGGATTCGGAATCGGATGCGAAGCGAGCGATGAATTTCCTTAAAGAGAATAATATAGGCAGAGCGACTTTCTTTCCGATGACATCGCTGAAAGCCCGTGATCTCGGCGAAAAGGGACTCGAAAACTGCCGGGGATTTGTAGATATTGCGAGCAGGATAGTCACGTATGACAAACAGTATTACGACATAATAGAAAATCAGCTCGGCAAAACCGTCGTCGTCGAGGATATCGACTGCGCCATAGAAATGGCGAGAAAATATAAGAACAGATTTAAAATAGTCACGCTCGACGGACAGGTCATAAACACGGGCGGTTCGATGACGGGCGGAGCGAAGATAAAAGGTGCGGGCTTCCTTACGAGACAGAGCGAAACAGAGACGCTTAAAAAGGAGCTTGAAAATAAAAACGCGCAGGTTTCAGAGTGCGAAAAAAAATACAAAAAAGCCAATGAGGAGCTTTCAAAAGAAAATGCTGAGCTTGAATCGGCAAAGGCGGAGCTTTCGTCATTGCAGGAGGATAAAATACGTTCGGATTCCTCATTGAATTCGGCGAAAAGCAGATATAATTCATTAAAAGATAATATAGAAAATCTTAAAAAAGAGGAAAAATCGGCACAGGAAAGACTCGAAGCGCTACGCCTTGCAAGTCTCGAAGCAAAAAAACGAGAGGGCGAGATTACCGATTCTCTTGACGAAATTCAGAAACAGCTTGAAAATCTTAATATAGACCGTGAAAAGCTGACCGCAATGCGCGAGGAGATAAATTCGAAAATTTCCGAGATTAACGTGGTTATCGCATCCGATTCAAGGGATATAGAGAATCAGCGCGAGCTGATAGCGTCGCTTGAAAGCCGAAAGAACGGTCAGTCTGACAGACTTAAACAGCTCGACGGTGAAATTGCCGAGTTAAACGAAAAGAACAACAGCCTTTTTGAGCGTATAGAGTCTCTCGAAAACGAGATTCTCGGTGTCAGAAAGCAGAAAGAGGACGCAAACGAGATTGTCTCCTCGCTTGTTAAAGAGCGCGATATGTGCGATAAGAACGTAAGCGAATTAAGAGTTTCCGAACGCGAGAAAAACGATGAAAAAGAAAGGCTCGCAAGCGAAATAGTACGCCTTGACTCGAAAAAAACCGCTCTTGAAAAAGAGCAGACGGACACGCAGAACAAGCTTTTCGAGGAGTATAAATTAACCCGACGCGAAGCAGAAGAGCTTGATATTAATTTAAAGAATGTTCCTGAGGCGAAGCGCGAGCTTTACGACGTGAAATCAAAAATAAAATCACTGGGAAACGTAAACGTCGCGGCGATTGAAGAATACCGAGAGGTGAGCGAGAGATACGAATTTATGAAAACCCAGCTTACCGACGTTGAGAAGTCGAAAGCCGAGTTAATTAAAATGATAGACGAGCTGACCGGCAAAATGGCGGAGCAGTTCAGAGACCGTTTTAATATTATAAACGCGTGCTTTAAGGAGACTTTTTCGGCTATATTCGGCGGAGGAAGCACGGAGCTTATTCTCGAGGACGAAAACGACATATTGGAGTGCGGAATCGAGATAAAGGCTCAGCCTCCCGGAAAGAACGTTAAAAACATAAGCCTGCTTTCCGGCGGAGAAAAGGGACTGTGCGCAATCGCCCTGCTTTTTGCTATACTTAAGGTCACGCCGACACCGTTCTGTATTTTCGACGAGGTTGAAGCGGCACTTGACGACGTTAACGTTTTGCGGTATGCTCAGTATGTACGCAGCATGACGGACAAGACGCAGTTTATACTTATAACACACCGCCGGGGAACCATGGAGGAGTCCGATATCATGTACGGCGTTACCATGCAGGAAAAGGGCGTTTCGAAAATACTCGAGCTTAAAACCTCGCAGATGGCAGAGGAACTGGGACTTGAATAATAAACAGGAGTTGAAATAAATGGGATTATTTAAAAAAATAAGCATGGGTCTTAAAAAGTCGAGAGACAAGATGTCGGGAGCTATTGACGATATGCTCGATTCCTTCGACGAATTTACCGACGACCTGTATGTGGAACTCGAGGAAATACTCGTTATGAGCGACGTAGGCGTTGAAACCGCCGCGCAGATCGTTACCGAGTTAAAGGAGAGAGTAAATAAAAAGAATCTGAAGTCGACAAAGCAGGCTAAGGACGAAATTAAAGATATCGTCGCGAAAATGCTTGACGGCGGAGAGGACATGGGGCTTATCACCCAGCCGTCGATTATACTTGTAATCGGTGTAAACGGAGTCGGAAAAACAACGTCCATCGGCAAAATGGCGGCTATGTATAAATCGCAGGGCAAAAGGGTTCTGCTCGGCGCCGCCGATACATTCAGAGCCGCCGCGATAGACCAGCTCGACGAGTGGGCTAAGCGCGCGGACGTCGATATAATAAAGCATAAAGAGGGCGCGGATCCCGCCGCAGTTATATTCGATACGATACAGGCGGGTAAGGCTCGTATGTACGACATAATTATATGCGATACCGCAGGCAGACTTCATAATAAAAAGAACCTTATGGAGGAGCTTGCGAAGATTTACAGAGTTATAGACCGCGAGCTTCCGTACTCCGACCGCGAGATCCTGCTCGTTCTCGACGCTACGACGGGTCAGAACGCCGTAAATCAGGCGAGAGAATTCATGAACGTAGCGGAGCTTACGGGTATTATTCTTACAAAGCTTGACGGAACCGCGAGAGGCGGAGTCGTTCTGGCAATCAAGAACGAGCTTAAAATTCCCGTTAAATTTATAGGCGTCGGCGAGGGCATCGACGATTTACAGCCTTTCAATCCTCAGGCGTTCGCGCAGAGCCTGTTTGAGGAAATGCCCGATAAAATCAATGATGACGAGGTGTTACCCGTATATGAACAACCGCTTGAATACACTCCGATCGAGGAGAGCGAAGAAGAAAAAGCAGTCAAGGAATTTTTCAAAGAAATTGTGGACGCTGTTGAAGTCGGCGGACAGGACGGCGTATCAGCTGACTCTGACGGACAGGGAGATATTGCCCGAGGAGCCGAATCCGATGACGGCGATAAGGAAGGCGCTTAAATCGTCGTTTGAATCGATAAACCGCGACAGACGCGCTCCCGTAAAGATTTCGAAGAAAATACGAAGCCGTATCCAGCTCAGAGACGTTCTCAACGGTATAGAGCCGACGCTCGGCAAAATTGCATCGACGGCTAATTTTGTTTCCAATGCGCTCGGAAAAGGTGATATCGTATGAAATTCTTAATCGCTACTCATAATGAGCATAAATGTATTGAGTTTAAAAGAATTCTCGCCCCTCTCGGCATAGAAGCCGTCAGAAGCGAGGATGTAGGAATTACGCTTACCGACGCGGAGGAAACCGGCGAAACCTTCAGGGAAAACGCGAGAATAAAAGCGGAATCCGGCTGTAAGGAGAGCAATATGGTCTGCGTTGCGGACGATTCGGGGCTTGTTGTCGACGCTCTCGGCGGTCGTCCCGGCGTTCATTCGGCGCGATATGCGGGCGGTCACGACGTTCCTTATGACGTTAAAATCAACACGCTTTTAAAAGAACTCGAAAATGTGCCTAAAGAGAAAAGAACTGCGAGATTCGTAAGTGCGGTATGCTGTGCTTTCCCCGACGGCAGGATTTTAGAGGTCGAGCAGACGTGCGAGGGATACATAGGCTATGAGCCGAAAGGCAAAGGCGGATTCGGATTTGACCCGATATTCTATGTCGGCGATAAGAGTTTTGCAGAGCTTTCCGGCGAGGAAAAGGACGCCGTAAGCCACAGGGGAAAGTCACTTCGTCTGTTCAGCGAGAAAATCAAAGATTATATTTAAGAGGTATAAAATGACAAGTAAAGAAAGAGCCGCGCTCAGAGCGCAGGCAAATAAATTAGAGGTGCTGTTTCAGTACGGCAAGGGCGGACTCTCGGACGCTCTTATAGAGGCGACCGACGGCGCGCTGAATACACGTGAGCTTATCAAGCTTAAAGTTCTCGTCGAAACTTCGCCCGACACGCCGAGACAGGCGGCGGATAAGCTGTCGGAAGCTACGGGCGCCGACGTTGTCCAGGTCATCGGCGGAGTAATCGTGCTGTACAGATATAATCCCGAGCTTCATAAAAAGACAGAGAACAGAAGCGAATCGAAAAAACGCATTTCGAGGTTTGAGGAAAAGCCCGTCGTGAAGTCGAAAAAGGCTTCAAAAATGGAGAAACAGAGACGGCTTGCCGCCGCGGCTAAGCGAGCAAGGAATGCAGATAATTAATCCTTGACTACCGCGTTCATTTGTGGTAAAATCATTTTCAAATAGGTATATTTAAAGGCAATGACGGAAACAAGGCGTATTCGGGTCTTTCAGAGAATCGGCGGACGGTGCGAGCCGACAGCGATGCTTACGCGTATAACTCATTCCGGAGCTCCGCGTCTGAAATCATAGGACACGGCGTTTGATCCCGTTACAGATCTCAGAGAGCGGATTGATTATCCGCTGAATTTGGGTGGTACCGCGGATATTTATTCGTCCCTTAGGACTTTGTTCCTGAGGGATTATTTAATTCGGAGGCATATATGAGAACCGGTATTTTCGGAGGAAGCTTTAACCCCGTGCACAACGGTCATATCTATCTTGCCGAGCGTATGTCCGATATAATGAAGCTTGACCGGCTGTTTATAATTCCCGCGCGCGTTTCTCCGTTTAAAGAAGATAACGGCGGTATTTCCGATTCGGACAGGTTTAATATGTGCCGTATCGCTTTCGGAAAATACGATAAATATTTCGTTTCGGACATTGAGATTAACAGAGACGGCAAAAGCTATACCGTCGATACCGTCCGCGAGTTAAAAAAAATATATACGGACGACGAGCTGTTTTTGTTCATAGGCTCGGACATGCTTTTAAGCTTCGATAAATGGAAGGATTATAATATAATCCTCGATAACGTAACGCTGTGCGCAATGAGCCGTGAGAACGGTATCGGTTATAATGAACTCGAAGAGTATGTGCGTTTTGTTATAAAACGCCCCGAAAAAATTATGATTTGTCCCGTTTCGCCGCTGGAGATAAGCTCAACACAGGTCAGACAATACGTAAAAAACGGGTGCGATATTTCTAATCTCGTACCCGAGGGCGTAAAGGAATATATTGAGAGGCGGGGGTTGTACCGTGAAAAACAAGTATGAAACATACAGAGCGATTCTTCGTGAAAAGCTCGACGAATACAGATACGTTCATTCCATAAACGTATCGGAAACGTCTGCCGAGCTTGCGAGAAAATACGGTGCCGACGAAAAGAAGGCGTATGAGGCGGGACTTCTCCATGATATTATGAAGAATGCCGATAAAGAGGAAACGTTCGCCCTGTTCGAAAAATACGGAGAGAAGCTTACCGAACTCGAAAAGAAAAGCCCTAAACTCTGGCACGCGATAGCGGGGAGCGTTTACTGTAAATACGAACTCGAAATCGACGACGAGGACGTTATTTCCGCAATCCGTTACCATACGACGGGACGCGCCGGTATGACGGAGCTTGAAAAGGTGCTGTTTACGGCCGACTTCATTTCCGCAGACAGAAACTATAACGGAGTCGAGGAGATGCGCGAAAAGGCGCAGATAAGTCTCGACGAAGCCATGACTGAGGGGTTAAGATTTACGATAGACGAGCTGTGCAATGCTCTCAAGCCGATACACCCCGATACGATTGACGCATATAACGATATATTATTGAAAGGAATTGAATAAATGGACTCATATTCACTTGTTGACAAAATAATTCATGTGCTTGATAAAAAGAAAGCAGAAAAAATAAAGGTTATTAAAATTGACGAGCTCACCGTTCTCGCAGATTATTTCATAATCGCTTCGGGTACGTCAAATACTCACGTGCGTTCTTTGTGTGAGGATGTTGAGGATACCGTTTCGTCCGAACTCGGCATTGAACCGAGAAACATTGAGGGTAAGGCTACGGGCTGGATCCTTATAGATTACGGCGACGTTGTTCTTCACGTGTTTACGCCCGAGCAGAGAGCATACTATGACCTCGAAAGATTGTGGTCGGATGCCGAGGAGCTCGAATTTGACGATATCGAGAGCTGATTTTAGTTATATAATTCGTAAGGAGAATAGATAATGTACTACGATTTTAAAACCGTCGAACCCAAATGGCAAAAGAAATGGGAGGAGTCGGGCGCGTTTCACGCTGTCGATAATTCCGAAAAACCGAAATTTTACGGTCTTGTAGAGTTCCCTTATCCCTCCGGTGCGGGTATGCACGTCGGACATATAAAGGCGTACTCGGGACTTGAGGTTATTTCGAGAAAGAGAAGGCTTCAGGGCTATAACGTTCTTTTCCCGATAGGCTTTGACGCGTACGGACTTCCCACGGAGAATTATGCTATAAAGACGGGAATACATCCGAGAAAAGTTACCGATATGAATATTGCAAAGTTCTCCGACCAGCTTAAGAGAGTCGGATTCTCGTTCGACTGGACGAGAGTAATAGACACCACTCAGGAGGACTATTACAAATGGACGCAGTGGATATTCCTTAAAATGTTCGAAAAAGGTCTTGTTTTCAGAGACAAGACTCTCGTAAACTACTGCCCGTCGTGCAAGGTCGTTCTTTCCAATGAGGACTCGCAGGGCGGTCACTGTGACATCTGTCATTCCGAGATAGTTCAGAAGTCAAAGGACGTATGGTATCTTCGCATTACAGAATACGCCGACAAGCTTTTAGAGGGGCTTAACAGAGTTGATTATCTGCCGAATATCAAGCTTCAGCAGATTAACTGGATAGGCAAGTCCACCGGCGCGTTCGTTGATTTCAAGGTTAAGGATACGGACGAAAAGCTCGAAATATACACTACCCGTCCCGACACTCTTTTCGGCGTAACATTCATGGTTATGGCTCCCGAGCATCCTCTTATCGATAAATATAAGGATATGATTTCGAATTTCTCCGAGGTCGAGTCGTACAGAGCCGAATGCGCTAAAAAGACGGAGTTTGAGAGAACACAGCTTGTAAAGGATAAGACGGGCGTTCGCCTTAACGGCTTCTCTGCAATCAATCCGCTCAACGGCAGGGAGATTCCGATATTCATTTCCGACTACGTAATGATGGGCTACGGTACCGGAGCTATCATGGCGGTTCCCGCGCACGACCAGAGAGACTATGACTTTGCGAAGAAATTCGGCGTAGACATAATCGAGGTTATCAAAGGCGGCGACATTTCAAAAGAAGCCTACACGGGCGACGGTGAAATGGTCAACTCCGGATTCCTTAACGGATATACGAATAAAAAGGATTCAATTGCAAAAGTTCTCGATTACTTAGAGGAGCAGGGAATAGGCAGAAAAGGCGTTCAGTATAAGATGAAGGACTGGGCGTTCAACCGTCAGAGATACTGGGGCGAGCCGATACCCATCGTTCACTGCCCGAAGTGCGGAATGGTTCCCGTGCCTTATGATGAGCTTCCTCTTAAACTTCCCAAGATTGAGAATTTCGAACCCGGACAGGACGGTCAGAGTCCGCTTGCCAAAATCGATTCGTTCGTAAACTGCAAATGCCCGAAGTGCGGCGGCGACGCCAAGCGCGAGACGGACACCATGCCCCAGTGGGCGGGTTCGTCGTGGTATTTCTTAAGATATATCGATCCGCATAATCCCAATGCCCTCGCAGACCCCGACAAGCTTAAATACTGGGGTCAGGTCGACTGGTATAACGGCGGTATGGAGCACGTAACCAGACATCTTATATATTCGAGATTCTGGCATAAATTCCTCTATGATATCGGTGTAGTTCCTTATGATGAGCCTTACGCAAAGAGAACCGCGCAGGGACTTATTTTAGGACCCGACGGCGACAAGATGAGTAAGTCAAAGGGCAACGTCGTTGACCCGAACGAGGTTGTTGACCAGTACGGCGCGGACGTTCTGAGAACCTATGTTCTCTTTATGGGCGACTATGAAAAAGCCGCTCCGTGGTCTGAGAGCAGCGTCAAGGGCTGTAAGAGATTTATAGACAGAATATGGAATCTTCAGGAGATTGTGACCGATTCCGATGAGTATTCGAAAGAGCTTGAAGCTTCCATGCATAAGCTTATTAAGAAGGTTTCGGAAGATATCGAGAACATGAAGTTCAATACGGCTATTGCCGCGTTTATGACCGTTCTCAACGAGATATACGACAAGGGTTCGATTACGAAGGGCGAGCTTAAAACATTGCTTATCCTCCTTAATCCGTTCGCTCCCCACGTAACGGAAGAGGAGTGGAGCGTTCTCAATTTAGGCGGTACGGTTACCGATCAGTCGTGGCCCGATTACGACGAGGCTAAGTGCGTAGCCGACAGCGTTGAGATCGTTGTTCAGATCTGCGGTAAGATAAGAGCGAGAATGAACATAGACGTTTCGCTCTCGGCCGAAGAGGTTATCGCTCTTGCAAAAGAGGACGAGACTATAAAAGCCGAAATCGCAGGCAAAAATATCGTTAAGGAGCTTTACGTTCCCGGCAAGCTTGTTAATATCGTAGCAAAATAAAAATTACAATATCGGCGGTATGACGGAATCTGTTTTCGTTTACCGCCGTTTTTTTTGCATTAAAACAGAATTCATAAATAATTTACAAAATGTTAATTATTGTGTTGACAATCGTAGTATATCTCTTATATAATAAATTCGGAACCTTATATATTTCGGAGGGGTATATATGAAAAAATGCATAAAGAAGCTGCTCGGCATTTTGCTTACGGTTTGTCTTATACTTCCGTCGGCTGTGTATTCGCCGATATTCGCGCAGAACGATAAGATTCCGCCGCTCAATAACGAATATGCCGGTGAGTACACGGGCAGAGGCTCGGGAGTTTCAAAATGGGCGAGCGTAAATAATTCTTATATATACGTCGAGAACGGAAAGTATGTAAGAGTGTATTATACCGACGGTAAACTCGCCGTCGTATATACCGACCTTGACGGAAAGGTCGTTTCCTCGAAGCTTCTTTCCGCTCCGCTTCCCATATTCGGCGGATTCTTTGCAGGCGAAAAATATAATTTCGCTGTTTTCGGTCAGGACAACCCCGAGGAATCGGATGATAAAGTCATAATAAAAATAGTAAAGTATTCGAAAAATTTCGAAGTTCTCGGAGTGCGCGACGGCAAGAGAGGCAATACGCATACGCCGTTTGATGCGGGATGTCTGCGTATGGACGAGTACGGCGGGATATTGTATATCCACACTTCTCATAAAATGTATAAGACAGGCGACGGTATAAACCATCAGGCGAATATGTCGTTTGCGGTAAATGAGGAGACGATGGAGTTTGAAAGCAGTCTTACGGAGGTATGGAATCTCGAGATCGGATACGTAAGCCATTCGTTTAACCAGTTTATAAAGGTTGATTCGACGGGCGTTTACAGGGTTGACCACGGTGATGCAGGCCCGAGAAGTGTTGTTCTTACAAAAGGACCGGTTGGTTCCGTTCGCGTTGTCGACAGGTCGCTGGATTTAGTCGAAATAGACGGCGAGAGCGGTGACAACGAAACGGGTATCAGCGTAGGCGGAGTCGAAATGACTTCGGACAGAATTATAACCGCTTACACAAAAACGGAAAAGGACGCAAGCGGACGTTATACAGAATATCACGGAGATATTTACCTTTCGATTGCGGATAAAAATCTTAACGGTTCGCGTAATATCAGAATAACGTCTTACGGCTATTCGTCACGCGTTGCCGCGTTCACGCCTAAGCTTGTTAAGATAAACGATAATCTTTTTGCTTTGATGTGGACTGAAAGACAGCTTGACTCAGACGGCGTTGAAACGGCATACATGTTTATGGATGCGGACGGAAAACGCATTGGCAACATAGAGCGAAGCAAATATCTTGTTCTCTCCGACTGTCAGCCTGCGGTTGATGATGATATGAATGTCGTATGGTATGCGGGCGACGGAGCGAACGTTACGAATTATTATATAAATCCCGCATGTGCGCTGAAATCATTAAGGACGGGCGTATATTCACACGCGTCGGCAGTAACGAAAAATATTAAGCCTACGTGTATAAGTTCCGGATTTGAGGGAATTAAATACTGTCCCGACTGCTCGGCGGTAATTGAGGACGGAAATTATGTTCCGGCGCTCGGACATAATTTTGAAAACGGAGTATGTACGCGCTGTCTTGCAAAGAGACCGACGGCTTTGCTTTCGTCGAAGATAGATGAAGAAAACCGCGAGTACATTCTGACCGTCGGAGCAAAAAACGCAGGTTACGCTTCTTCCGTAGTTACGGGATTCGCAATTCCGGACGGACTTACCCTCACGAGCTATGATTTCCCGCCCGACGGTATAATGGCGATGATTCAGTACTCAATGAGCGGAAACTATATAGAACTCAAATGCACAGCGGATAAAGACGCTTTTTCGAATAATTTTAAATTCATAGAACTTCATTTTGCTATAAATACCGTTAAAAGTGAATACAGATTTGCAACCGACCCGACCGTTAAGTCCGCATGGACGGAAAACGGAGACGAAAACGTATTTCTTTATGTCGACTATAACGGAACCGACGGCGACGATAACGCCGTATGCGAGCATGAAAATCTTAAAATCGTACCCGGTGCGGAACCGACATGCGATAAGGACGGCTATACCGAATCGACCGTATGCGACGACTGCGGGGCGGTTATTTCTCCGTCAGCGGTAATTCCTGCCGCGGGACACAAGTTTGTAAACGGAATATGCTCCGTATGCGGAGTTGACGTAAGAGATATATGGGATCCCGATAACCCGACCGATCCCGAGCCGACGACAAAGCCCGAACCTCCGACCGATGTCAATAAACCGACTCGACCCGATAATTCGGGAGATGACGACGGAATTATAATTGCGGACGGTGCAAATGTAACGGTTGACGAGGGCAGGGGACTGATAGTTATTATCCCGGAGTCTGCGGGCGGAGTCAGCGAAATAATGTTTGACTCAATGCTCGAAAACGTTTATATTCAGGACGCGTCGGAGTCGCTTATTCTAACGGGAGCGCAGTTTTATTTCGGCGAAAGCCTCTATACAATAATCATAAAGGGCGACTTGAATTTTGACGGCAGAATAACCGCGTCGGACGCACGTGAAATGCTCCGTATCGCTTCAAAGCTCGAAAACGCGGACGATATAACCTTAACCGCGGGCGATCTTAACTCCGACTCAAAGATTTCCGCCTCGGAAGCAAGAAGTGCGCTCAGATTTTCGGCAAGGTTAAGCTCCGTACTGATCGGATAAATCAAATACAGACAAATAACGTCAAGTGCCCCGAAAGCTCAGCTTTCGGGGCATGTTAATGTTTAGATGATTTACCTTTAAGTTATATAATTAGAACATTATATATATTTTCATTCTTTAATGAATTAGTCTATATAAATCGAGAAAAAATAAGATATTATCTCATTAATATATATATTACGGAGACATATCTTATGATAAAGTTAAATGTTCTGAATCTGTTGGAACAAAAGGGAAAAACAAAGTATTGGCTGTATAAACAGATGGGTATGAGCTATCAGAATTTCAGCAGAATGATAAACAATCAGACGAAATCAATACAGTACGATAATATTGAAGCTTTGTGCGTTATATTTTCATGCACGCCTAACGAATTATTTACAATATCGGACGACGAAGAACACTCGGAGAGGTAATCTAAATTGGTCAAAAACAGTGTGACGCAAAGCCGTATATTCAGAGAGGAAGGAAAATCCTACTGGACGGGCGAGATAAAACACTTTCACTCAGAGGGTAAAGCGAACGTGGAGGTTTATACCGGCAGCCGAAAATCCGATGTCGGCGATATTCTCGCGCGCCGTCGGCGTGAAATCAGAATAAACGATCGTATCAAGCGATCACCGCTGTTAACGCTTGAAGCTTTGTCAAAAATATGCGCTCCGCTGTCGGACATCGCGTTTATTTCGGAGGAATATGATTCGCTTTCGAAATTCGTCAGTCCCATTCCCGTATCTTTAGTGACGGAGAATGATATTCTGTTTACTGCAAACTCCATGCTGATGTCCGGGTATAACATTTCAAAGACGAGACAGTTTATTTCGTTCTTTTATTCGTGTATTAAAAGATATAAAGCGGTTACGGGGTATGGCGATGTTCCGACGAGAAATTTCGGAGTTTATTCCCGTGAAAACAATGCTGTCTGTGCCGTGTATTTTAAGACGAATGAAAGAAACAGAATCATGAAAGAGGCTTTGAGACTTTACGGCGATATGAAACCCTATTATTGCCTCGGATCTTCGATAATGTTTATGATGTATACGGGACTGGACGTTTGCTCTCTTGCCGGACTTAAATCCGAATCTCTCGACGGCGGAAAGCTTGTTGTAAAGGAATCTCTCGTTTCGTTCAAAGGTGATTTTTCATCGCTGTCCGGAGCAATAAAACATCCTTTTGAATCCGAAATTCCGCTGACGACATCTGCTAAAGAGCTTATCGAACCTGTTTTTGCCTCGCTTCCGAGATATGAGGAGATGAAAAGTTCCGACGGCGCGAGACAGTTTAAGAGAAGTATAGGCGTGACGTTTGACGCGATTCTTAAAAATACGATGCTTTACAGGGAATATGCGAGTTACGGACTTTCGGTTTTGAGAAACACGTTCGCTGTCAACTGCATACGAAACGGCGTTGACATAAAAGAATTGTCGTTAATGCTCGGTCACCCGAACGAAGAATTTACGAAAATCGTATATCTGCCTTATATTAAACAGAATAAATTAAATCCCGAAACCGGTTTGTGATATCGGATTCGGGATTTTTATTTGTATTATATAATTAATATTCCGCGGTTTTGAGCGTGAGTGAAAGTATGCGTTTTACGCACGCTTCGAGGTCTGCTCTTGTGATTTTGCCCGAGTCGAGAGCCTGTCTTAATTCTTTCGGGTCACCTTCGCCCATCTTCATGTCTCCGCCTGCGAGAATGTCGTCGGAATGTAAGCTTGCCGCGCCCCAGTCGGTTGTAACCATGCCGTTAAAACCCCATTCGTTTCTGAGCATTTCGGTGAGAAGCTCATAGCTTTGTGAAGTGTGCTGACCGTTGATTCTGTTGTACGAGGACATGATACACCACGGGTCTGCCTCTCTGACTACGATTTCAAAGCCTTTTAAATAAATCTCTCTTAAAGCTCTTTCGGAAACTCTCGAATCGGATTCAAAACGGTTTGACTCTCTGTTATTGCACGCGAAATGCTTAACCGCCGCCGCGGCTTTATTCGACTGAATACCGCGGACTTCCGCAGCACAGCACTTGCCTGCGAGAACTGGATCCTCGGAGAAGTATTCAAAATTGCGTCCGCACAGGGGGTTTCTGTGTATGTTCATTGCAGGGGCGAGCCATACGCCGAGATTATTTTCTCTGAGCTCCGCTCCGCCGGCTTTTCCGACTTCGTATATAAGGTCGGTATTCCATGTACACGCAAGCAGGGCGGCGCACGGCCATGCGGTAGTCGGTACTCCGGTCTTTTCGTTGAGTCTTACGCCCGCAGGACCGTCGGCTGTAGGAACCGCAGGAACATTGAGTCTTTTAAGTCCGCCGAACGTGCCCGTATTGCATACGCCGGACCGGTTCTGATGTCCGCCGGTGAACTCGATAAGCTCGTCATCGGTGAACTGCTTTACAAATTCGTCAAGAGTGATGCTCTCGCCGACTTCGTCGAACATGACGGTCGTTTCGGGAGCCTTTGCCGGCGAAAGAATGTTTTTGCCCGAGTGGTATTTTTCCTCGCCCTGAGGTAGAATTTCAAACGTACCGTCGGACAGCAGACGTTTTTCGAGCTTGAACGGACGTAAAAGTTCTGTAAGCTGTTTTACCGTAACGTCCGAATCGAGCACATATCTATAATTTAATTCTTTTACGTTTCTTACGCTGTTGCCGATAAAGAATTTATACTCTCCCTTTTCGAGAATGTACGCCGATTTTTTGATTTTGCCGAGATCGTCATAGCTTGCCATATCGTTTACTTCAAAGCACAGCGTGACGGTTTCGCTCTCGCCGGGGGAGAGGAGCTTTGTTTTCTTAAATGCGGCAAGCTCCTTTGCGGGTTTTAACAATTTGCCCTGCGGGGCGGAGTAGTAAAGCTGTACGACTTCCTTGCCGGAGGCTTTGCCGGTATTTTTAACGGTTACGGCAGCGATTATTTTGCCGTCGGACTCACCGCATAACGTGCCGGAGAATTCGAATGAAGTATATGAAAGTCCGAATCCGAATTCATAGCGAACCTTGTCGTACGCGCCGGGAATCGTTTCGAAATAGCGGTAGCCTACATATATGTCGTCAAAATAATCGAGATGCTCGAAGCCCTCGGGAAATTCGGCAGCATTCTGATAAAAGTCGTATGATTTGGGGATGGTGTCGCCCATTTTGCCCGAAGGGTTGACGTCGCCGCATATAATGTCGGCGATTACGGCTCCGCCCTCAAGTCCGCCCTGGAATCCGTATATTAAAGCGGAAACGTTTTTATTGTCCGCGAAATACTCGCAGTCCATGATTCCGCCGGAATTGAGAACGACGACGGTTTTTTCGAACGCGGACGAAACCCTGTCGATAAGGCTTTTTTCAACGTCGGATAGATAGTAGTCGTTCGGTGTCGCTTTGCGGTCTACGCCCTCTGCGGAGAAACGGCTTAACATAATTATTGCGGTGTCTGCGTTTTTCGACGCGTCGGAAATGAGCGAATCGGGCGCGTCCGCCTCGGTTACGTGCATGCTTGCGAACGTATCGTAAATTATATCGTCCTTTTCCTTGCAGAATGACATGGCGTTTACTTTGTCCCATGTCTTTTCTATCTGCGCTCTTGTCGGAATTTTTTTGCTTTCTTCTTTTACGTATTCTTTATAGTAATCGACGCAGGGCATGTAGATTTTAACCTTGCCCTCTTTTTCCTTTTGTGCGAAGCCCTCGTATATATTTGTTACGTGCGAAGTGAAAACGTCTCCGCTTCCTCCGCCTCCTTTTATGTATTCGATAGTCGCTTTGCCGAAGAGAGCGGCGCGCGTTCCTCTTTTTAAAGGCAGAGCATTGTTCTCATTTTTCAATAGAACCATGCCCTCGCCTGCGGCTGTTCTCGAAAGAGCGATATGCTCCTTTGAACCGGTGACTTTTCTGCCGTCCTTCCCGAGCGGAATACACGGCTGATATCTGAATCTTGCGTACTTATCCATATAAAAAACTCCTAAACAGTATTTTCATCTGCATTATAATGTATATTAATACATAAATCAAGTACAAACCTATGATTTTTCCCGTCAATTTTCCTAAAAAGCGTTGAATAATACGGAGCATTGCTATATACTGTAAAAAGAATATTACGGAGGTTTGTGTATGAAAAAGTTTTTTAACGAATTTAAGGAATTTGCCATGAAGGGCAATATTGTCGACATGGCATTGGGTGTTGTCATCGGTTCGGCGTTCGGAAAAATCGTTTCTTCTCTCGTAGCCGATATCATCACCCCTCTTATCAGCCTGCTTACGGGTGAGGTTTCGCTCACGGGACTTAAATATGTTTTTAAACCCGAAGCGCTGGATCCGGCGGGAAACGTTATTCAGCAGGAGATAGCTCTCAACTACGGTAACTTTATTCAGAGCGTTATTGACTTCTTTATAATCGCGCTGTCGATTTTCCTTGTACTTAAAATACTTATGAGCGTTAAGAATAAGTTTGAGACGCTTATGAAGAAGGAGGAGGAAGCCAAAGAGGAAGAGGAGGAGGATAAGCCGACTCAGGAGGAGCTTCTCGAGGAAATCAGAGATTTACTCAAAGCACAGAACGAGAAAGAAGAATAAAAATGTCTTAAACAGGCGTTACGGACGGAGTCGGAGTAAAACCGAATCCGTCTTTTTATATGTGAACGTTGTGTAAACTTTAAGCTTCGTAAGAATTTATTCAAATTTAATCAACAGAATATACATTATTAAACTTTAAAATATCAATAGAATGTTACGAAAAGTTGACAGGAAATATTTATTATTGACGAAAAAATACATATATGATATCATCAATGTGACCTCTATAAAATATAAGTATTAAAAAAATATTAACAGAATTAATAAGTGTTTATTATTGAGGCGGAGTAAAATGGTCAGACAAAACCGCGATTTTATAAAACAGCTTAAAAAATGCCGTGATATCGCTTTTTCCGACGGCGAGCTTGTAAGTATACGCGATCTTTTTGACAGGGTTCGAAATTCATATTCGGGCAGAACCTGCATTATCGAAAAAAAGAATAAAAAGACTGTTGCATATTCCGTCGACAGGTTTGCCCGGGATGTAAAACAGTTAAGCTGCGCGCTCGAAAATGCGGGACTTACCGGCAGACATGTCGGCATAGTCGGGGAGAATTCGTACCGCTGGATCGTCGCGTTTTTTGCGCTGACGACGGTCGGTTCCGTTGCCGTGCCGATTGATAAAGAGCTGCCCGACTCGGATGTTGTGAAGCTTTTGAAAAAAGCAGATGCGTCCGCCGTATTTTGCTCCGCTCCGTATTACAGCGCGTCGCTTAGTATGAAAAAGGATATTCCCGATTTTAAATGTATTTCGCTGTCGGATAAAAAAAGAGACGGAATCGCCGATTTTGAGGAATTCAAGGCTTCGGCTTCGTCATACTTGCAGACGGAGGAGTTCTTTAAAAGCAGAGCTGCGTCGGCGGATGATACTGCCGTTATAATATTCACATCCGGCACGACGGGAGCGAACAAGGGTGTTACTCTCACCCACGGTAATCTGTGCGCAAACGTCGATTTTCTTTCAAAAATGATAGACGTTCCGACGGTGTTCAGCGTTTTGCCGATGAATCACGCATACGAACTCGGATGCAGTGTTCTTACCGCGATATATATAAATGCGGTTCTGTACATTAACGACAGACTGAGAAATTTACAGAAAAATATAACCGAATTTAAGCCCGGGGGAATGACAGCCGTCCCGCTTATCGCCGACGCATTTTACGACATGATAATGAGCGAGAGTGAAAAGCTCGGCAAAAAGGACAGGCTTTTAAAAGCGGTTAAAATAAGCGATTCGTTAAGAAAACACGGCGTTGATTTACGAAAATTCATGTTTAAGAATATCTCCGATTCGTTCGGCGGGAAGCTGCCTCTTATCGCGTGCGGCGGAGCGGCGGTCAACGCCGAAAAGATGAATTTCTTAGATGATATCGGATTTGACGTTATAATAGGCTACGGACTGACGGAGGCTTCTCCGCTGGCGACGGTCAATTTTGACGTTTTCGGACATCCCGATTCCGTCGGACTTCCCGTGAACGGGTGTGAGATTAGAATTGATTCGCCCGATTTTGACGGTGCGGGGGAAATTTTTATACGAGGAAAAAACGTTGCGAGCGGTTATTATAACGACGCCGAATCGAACGAAAAATCGTTCACTGCCGACGGATGGTTTAAGACGGGTGACTTCGGCAGAGTTGACAATGACGGATATCTCTACATAACCGGTCGTAAAAAGAATCTCATAATTCTTGACAACGGAAAGAATATATATCCCGAAGAGATAGAAAATATTATAGCCGAAAATTCGTCAGTAATAAAAGAATCGGTTGTTTTTCAGACTCAAAAGGAGACTGACGGCGGAGGAAAGGTCAATGTTTTAGCTGCAGTCGTCGGATTGATACCGGATACGTTTGCAGGGAAAAATCCGGATGAAATCATGCAGACGGTTTCTTATGAAATATACAGGGTAAACCGTCTGCTTCCGGGATATAAGAGAATTCACGATGTTAAATTCGTATTAAATCCGATGCCGAAAACATCTACTATGAAAGTAATAAGAAGCGATGTAATTAAATTATATTACGACTTAGACAGGAGCAAAATATCATGTGCGAAAAAATAATCGACATTTTAAAGGAATACGTAAACATAGACGCCGACAAAATTAATGATGATACCAATTTAAAAGGCGATCTCGGGCTTAATTCGCTGCAGATGGTAAATATGGCGGTTGCTATTGAGGACGAATTCGATATAGAAATATCCGACCGTGACGCGTCTGATGTTGAAACCGTAGGTGATGTAAAACGACTTATTGAGTCTTTGATGTAGAAAATTGTATTGCAGTGTAAAAAAATTAAAAAAATTGCGATTTAGGTATTGACATTCTGCTTTTCGGGTGCTAATATACAGCTAAAGGCTGTGACGAAGACGGTCGGGATTTATAGTAATTCCAGAGAGTCGGTGCTTGGTGCGAACCGATATTGCTGTTCCTGTGACCCATCGCTTCCGAGCCGGAGATGCGAAATTACAGTAGTGTTTCCCGAGTGAACTGCGTTAGTGTGAAAAGGATTGTTAGATTCTTGAGAGGCACATGGCGATAGCCGAGTGCAATTTGAGTGGTACCGCGGATAGTTTTATTCGTCTCAAAGTTATCAAAGCTTTGAGACGTTTTTTTATTGCCTCAAAGCAGTGCGGAGGAATTAAAATGACTGAAACAGCAAACGAAAAATCAAAGATCCTCGAAATAGCTCAGCGTATCCATGAGCTCAGAGACATCACCGGATTCACAACTGCCGAAATGGCGGAAAAAACCGAAGTCACCGAGGAAAACTACCTTAATTACGAAGCGGGCAAACTTGACTTCCCGTTTACCTTCATTCATAAATGCGCTCTCGCGTTCGGTGTTGAGATTACAGACCTTTTAGAGGGTCACAGTGCGCGTCTTTCGTCCTACACGGTAACAAGAAAGGGAAGAGGACAGACGACCGCGACGGAGGAGGGTATCACGATTCAGAACCTCGCTCCGATGTTCAGAAAGAAGCTTGCTGAGCCTTACTGGGTAAGATACGAGTATTCGGATGAGCTTCAGAAAAAGCCGATTCATACCACGACTCATTCGGGACAGGAGTTCGACCTTGTAATAAGCGGAACGCTTCTCGTTCAGGTCGGCGGACATAAGGAGCTTCTTCATGAGGGCGACAGTATTTTCTACAACAGCTCGACTCCTCACGGAATGATAGCCGTTGACGGCAAGGACTGCGTATTCCTTGCTATGGTTATCGCAAGCGAGGACGGATTCAAGCCCTTTGCGGATCATCACATCATTAAGGAATTTACTCCCGCGGATCACAGAAATCTCGTTTGCGAGAAGTTCATACATCCCGTCGAGGACGAAAACGGACGTCTTAAAGATATCTCGTTTACCGACGCGGATAAATTCAATTTTGCGTTCGATATCGTAGACGAGGTCGCGAGACTTCATCCCGATAAGACCGCCATGGTTCACGTTTCCGCCGATAAGACGGAGAGAATTTTTACATTTAAAGATATTAAGCAGAAATCTGCGCAGGCGGCTAACTATTTTAAATCATTGGGAATCAAAAAGGGCGACAGGGTAATGCTCGTTATGAAACGTCATTATCAGTTCTGGTTTGCGATTCTCGGACTTCACAAGCTCGGCGCGGTAGTCGTTCCCGCTACGAATCTTCTCGTAGAACACGACTTTGATTACAGATTCAACGCAGGCGGAATATCCGCTATCGTATGTACCGCCGACGGCGACACTGCTCATCAGGTTGACCTTGCTCATAAGAATTCACCGACTCTTAAAACAAAGATAATCGTTAACGGCGAGCGCGAGGGCTGGCATAATTTCGATAAGGAATTCGTTCTCTTCTCGAGAAAATTCGAGAGAACGTCAGAAACGGCGTGCGGTGCAGACCCCATGCTCATGTTCTTTACATCGGGCACTACGGGATATCCCAAAATCGCAACTCATAACTTTAAATATCCTCTCGGTCACTTCGTAACCGCGAAATACTGGCACAGAGTAAAGACCGACGGACTTCACTTTACAATCGCCGAGACAGGCTGGGGCAAGGCTCTTTGGGGCAAGCTCTACGGACAGTGGCTCTGCGAGGGCGCGGTATTCGTATACGACTTTACGAGATTCGATGCGGACGAAATTTTACCGATGTTTAAGAAATACAATATTACAACGTTCTGCGCACCTCCGACCATGTACAGAATGTTTATCAAGGACGACCTCTCAAAATTCGACCTCTCATCGATTCAGTATGCCACGACGGCGGGCGAGGCTCTCAACCCCGAGGTATTCTATCAGTTCCAAAAGGCTACCGGCTTAAAGGTAATGGAGGGCTTCGGTCAGACCGAAACGACTCTCACAATTGCAAACCTTTACGGTATGGAGCCAAAGCCCGGCTCAATGGGCAAGCCCGTCCCCGGATATGATATCGACATAGTAGATCCCGACGGAAATCCCGTGGGCGTCGGTGAGTCCGGAGAAATCGTCGTTCGTACGGATAAATTCGTACCCAACGGTCTGTTCATGGGCTATTACAGAGATGAGGAAAAGACAAAGGAAGCGTGGCACGACGGAATCTATCATTCGGGCGACGTTGCATGGAGAGATGAGGACGGCAACTTCTGGTATGTCGGCAGAACCGACGACGTTATCAAATCCTCGGGCTACCGTATCGGACCGTTCGAAATCGAGAACGTTATCATGGAGCTTCCCTATGTTCTTGAATGCGGCGTTTCCGCGGCTCCCGATGAGATCAGAGGTCAGGTCGTAAAGGCAAGCATTGTTCTTACAAAGGGAACAGTCGGCACGGACGAGCTTAAAAAAGAGATTCAGACTTATGTTAAGAAAAAGACTGCGCCGTACAAATATCCGCGTATAGTTGAATTCAAAGAATCTCTTCCCAAGACGATAAGCGGAAAAATTCAGAGAAACAAGCTTTAATCAAGCTTTCGGAGATATTATCATGGAGCATAAACGAGTAACGCTTTTTGCCGGGCACTACGGCAGCGGAAAAACGAATATTGCCGTAAATTACGCTTTGAAATTAAAAATAGACGGCGAAAAAGTCGTAATCGCCGACCTTGATATCGTAAATCCTTATTTCAGGACTAAGGACAGCAAGGACGAGCTTGAGAAAAACGGTATAAAGCTTATTTCGTCCGAATTCGCAAACTCCAACGTCGATTTTCCCGCGCTTCCGCAGGAAATGTATGAGGTTACGGACAATAAAAGCGAATTCGCGGTGCTCGATATAGGCGGAGATGACAGGGGAGCGTACGCTCTGGGCAGATACGCTCCGTTTATAAAAGAAGAAAATGACTACGAAATGCTGTTGGTCATCAACAAATACAGACCCCTTACCGCCGACGCCGAAAGCGTCGTTGAAATAATGCGTGAAATCGAACAGGCGGGCGGTATCGCTTTTACGGGAATTGTTAATAATTCTAACCTCGGAGAGGAAACGACGGCTCGGACGGTTTTAAATTCCGTCAAATATGCGTCCGAGGTTTCGCGAATAACGGGACTGCCCGTTAAAATGACGAGCGTAGAGCAGAGGCTGTATGACGAATTAAAAGACGTTATAGACAACGTTTTTCCTCTTAAATTACAGCATAAAATTACCGGGGAGGTATAATAATGGCAAAACTGACCTTTAAATCCGACCTCTGCAAAGGATGCGGACTCTGCGTTTCTGCATGTCCGAAGCATCTTCTGACTCTGGCAAAGGATAAGTTAAATGTTAAGGGACATCATCCCGTTGAAATAACCGATATGTCGGAATGTATAGCGTGCGCGTTCTGCGCGACAATGTGTCCCGACTGTGTTATTAAGGTAGAGAGGTGAGAAAAATGGCAGAAAAAGTATTGATGAAAGGCAACGAAGCGATAGCCGAGGCGGCTATCAGGTGCGGATGTCTTCACTATTTCGGATATCCCATAACTCCGCAGACGGAGGTCGCGGCATATATGGCTAAGCGTATGCCAAAGGTCGGCGGTACGTTTTTACAGGCGGAGAGCGAGGTTGCCGCTATTAATATGGTAATAGGAGTTTCCTCTACCGGCAAGCGCGTTATGACCTCGTCGTCAAGTCCCGGAGTTTCGCTCAAAAGCGAAGGTATTTCGTACCTTGCCGGCTGCGATCTTCCCGCACTTGTGGTAAACGTCCAGCGAGGCGGCCCCGGACTCGGCGGTATTCAGCCCAGCCAGTCGGATTACTTTCAGTCGACTAAGGGCGGCGGACACGGAGATTATCACAATATAGTTTTAGCTCCCGCCTCGGTTCAGGAAATGGCGGATCTCACCGTTAAGGGCTTCGAGCTTGCGGATAAATATTCGATGGTTTCCATGATTCTTGCAGACGGCACCATGGGACAGATGATGGAGCCCGTTGACTTGGAAATCGGAGAAGTAAAAAAATACGAAAAACCGTGGGCTTTGACCGGAACAAAGCTTAAAAGAGAGCACAATATCGTAAATTCTTTATTTTTAAGCCCCGAAGAACTTGAAAAAAAGAATTTTGAGAGGTATGATAAATATAAGGTTGTCGAAGAAAACGAGGTTATGTATGAAGAGTACCTCACGGACGACGCCGAAATCTGCCTTGTTGCGTTCGGAATAAGCGCGAGAGTTTCGAAGAACGCCGTAAACGAGGCGAGAAAAGCCGGAATCAAGGCGGGTCTTATCAGACCGATTACTCTCTGGCCGTTCCCGAAGAAAGTTTTAAGAGAAGCCGCGGATAAATGCAAGGCGTTTATATGCGTCGAAATGAATATGGGACAGATGATAGAGGACGTTGAGCTTGCGACAAGATGCAAAAAGCCCGTTTATCTCTGCAACCGTACGGGCGGAATGATTCCCGACCCCGCGGACGTTCTTAAAATGATAAAGGATGTAAACAAAAAGGGAGGTAACGAGTAATGGCTGTTGTATTCGACAAACCGCACGCGCTGACAGACGCGGTGCTTCACTACTGCCCCGGATGTACGCACGGCATTATTCACCGTCTCGTTGCCGAGGTTATCGACGAGCTCGGTATCGAGGGCAGAACGATAGCCGTAGCGTCCGTCGGATGCTCGGTTATGGCTTATAACTATTTCAACTGCGACTGCGTTCAGGCGGCTCACGGCAGAGCTCCCGCGGTGGCTACGGGTGTTAAGCGTTCCGATCCGCAAAACAATATAGTATTTACATATCAGGGCGACGGAGACTTAGCGGCAATCGGTACCGCGGAGACGGTTCACGCCGCCGCAAGACGAGAGAACATCACCGTTATATTTGTAAATAATGCGATTTACGGTATGACGGGCGGACAGATGGCTCCCACGACTCTCCCCGGACAGGTTACGCAGACATCACCCTACGGACGCGACGTAAATACCGTAGGTTATCCCGTTAAGGTATGCGAGCTTCTTTCGAACGTTGACGGCGCGGCTTATCTTGAAAGAGTTGCCATAAACAATGTTAAGAACGTTAAAAATGCTAAAAAAGCTATAAAGAAAGCGTTTACATACCAGCTTGAGGGCAAGGGATTCTCTCTCGTTGAGGTTATCTCTACATGTCCTACAAACTGGGGTATGACTCCCGAAAACGCTATGAAGTGGGTTGAGGATAAAATGATTCCTTACTATCCGCTCGGCGTTTACAAGGATATCTATGCTGATTCGGAGGCGGGAAAATGAGCACAACGCGTATACTTTTCGCGGGATTCGGCGGACAGGGAATACTCTTTGCCGGAAAATTTCTCGCATACAAGGGGCTTATAGAAAATAAAGAGGTAAGCTGGCTTCCGTCGTACGGTCCGGAAATGAGAGGCGGTACGGCAAACTGCTCGGTCATTATTTCTGACGAGCCTATCGGTTCACCGATAGTAAGCGCTCCGGACGTGCTTGTCGTTATGAATCTTCCGTCGCTTGACAAATACGAAGATTCGGTCGTCAGCGGAGGTAAAATATTCGTCGATTCCGCTCTTATAGACAGAAAAGTCAGAAGAGACGACGTTGACGTATATTATATACCCGCAACGAAAATTGCGGAGGAGAACGGTATACCCACACTTGCTAATATGGTTATTACCGGAAAGGTTATCAGGGAGCTTGATGAAATTCCTTACGAGCATGTTGAGGATGCGCTTAAAAAGGTTGTTTCGGCAAGACATCTTGATATGCTTCGGCACAACTTTGACGCTGTGCAGAAAGGGTACGATTATTAATTTTCAGAGGTGTTGATAAAATGGAAATCAGATTTGAAAGAACAAGCGCTCCCAAGGCCAAGCCAGACGAGAGTAATCTCGGATTCGGCAATTACTACACGGATCACATGTTCGTCATGAATTGGACTCACGGTGTAGGCTGGCACGACGCGAGAATCGTACCGTTCGGCGATATAACTCTTTCGCCCGCGGCTGTTGCACTTCACTACGGCGCCGAGATTTTCGAGGGACTTAAGGCTTACAGAAGAGCCGACGGCGGTGTTCAGATGTTCAGACCCATTGAGAACATCAGACGTATGAATTCGTCTGCGGAGAGACTTGCAATGCCTCAGATAGACGAGGACGACGCGTTTAAGATTTACACAACGTTCGTAGACTGTGAAAAGGACTGGACTCCTCACGCCCCCGGAACCTCGCTTTATTTAAGACCGTTTATGTTCTCGGATGAGGCACAGCTCGGCGTTCATACCATTAAGAGTGCGGTATTTATGATTATAGCTTCTCCCTGCGGCAGTTATTATGCAGAGGGACTTAACCCCGTATCCATTATGATTGAGACAGACGATGTACGCGCTGTCAGAGGCGGCACGGGCTACATCAAGTGCGGCGGTAACTACGCGGCAAGCTCGAGAGCGGGACTCAAGGCCGAACAGCTCGGATATTCGCAGGTTCTCTGGCTCGACGGCGTTGAGAGAAAGTATATCGAAGAGGTCGGCGCGATGAACGTTATGTTCAAGATTGACGGCAAGGTTGTAACTCCCGCGCTTCTCGGTTCTATACTTCCCGGCGTTACGAGAAAGTCGATTATCGAGCTTCTTAAGGATAAAGGCTATGAGGTTGAGGAGAGACGTTTAAGCGTTGACGAGCTTATCGAGGCCGCAGAAAACGGCAAGCTTGAAGAGATGTGGGGCTGCGGTACAGCGGCTGTCGTATCTCCCGTAGGCAGACTCGGCTATAAGGGTAAGGATTATATCATCAACGGCGGTAAGATCGGCGAGACAACGCAGATGCTTTACGATGAGCTTACCGGTATTCAGTGGGGTACCAAAACGGACAACCATAACTGGATAGTAAAAATAAGCTAAATCCCGGACTGTCGCCTTTAGCGCAGACCAAAAAGCAAATGAAAAAAAGAAGCTATAATTCAAAATAAGCATGTTAATTACGGCTTAGAGTATGTTTTATAGCTTCATTTTTTATAGGATTTTATATTTATTTTGCTTATTTTAACATTTTTTTATTTTTAGAGGTAAATATGTATAAAGTATTTGACGCGCATTGTCACATATATCCCGATAAAATAGCAGAGAAAGCGTCGGAGAGCATAGGCAGATTCTATGATATGCCCATGCGTTATGACGGCAAGGTTTCCACTCTCGAAAAAATCGGAGAGCGGGCGGGAGTCAAAAAATATCTCGTGCAGTCCGTTGCAACGACCCCGCATCAGGTCAGGTCTATAAACGAATTTATATCCTCGACGGTAAATTCGGCGCACGAACGTTACGTCGGATTCGGAACACTTCATCCCGACAGCCCCGATATTGCGGGCGATCTTGAGCATTTAAAGGAACTGGGACTTCACGGGGTCAAGCTTCACCCGGACGTCCAGGGCTTTAAAATAGACGATTACAGGTGTCTTAAAATATACGAGCTGTGCGAGAAAACGGATACGCCGATTCTCATGCACTGCGGTGACAGACGTTTTGACAATTCCAATCCTAACCGCCTTGTTCCGATACTCGATATTTACACGTCCCTTACCGTAATAGGAGCACATTTCGGCGTGTGGTCGGTATGGAATGAAAACGTTGAAAAAATGGCGGGTCATAGGAATTTCTATGTTGATACCTCGTCGTCGTTCTACGCGATAAGCAGGGAAAAGGCGAGAGAGATTATTTATATCTACGGCGTCGACAGGGTTTTATTCGGTACTGATTACCCGATGTGGGATCCTGAAGAGGAAGTTAAAAGACTGCTTGACCTCGGATTGAGCGAGGATGAAAACAGAAAAATCCTGTACGACAACGCGTATAATTTATTGTGCAAAAAATAATTTGATTAAAATCCTAAAAACCTATTGACAAAGTAGGAATTGGGTGTTATTATCTATTCATCAAAGAAAAACGGAGGCGGAGAAATTGAAAAATATTTCAGCGTATTATGACGGACGAATGTGTTTTCGATGTTACCGCTCATTGAGCATATAAATTTAATTTGTATTTATTTCAATTGATGAAAAGGAGATAATTATTATGTCAAAAATATACAAATCAGCGGCAGAGCTTATAGGAAACACTCCGCTTTTGGAGCTTTCTAATATTGAAAAGAAATATGACCTTAAGGCAAGGCTTCTTGCAAAGGTAGAGTATTTCAACCCCGCGGGAAGCGTTAAGGACAGAATTGCAAAGAAGATGATTGACAAAGCGGAAGCCGAGGGTAAGTTAAAGCCCGGCTCCGTTATAATCGAACCGACGAGCGGTAATACGGGCATAGGTCTTGCTTCGGTCGCCGCCGCGAGAGGCTACAGAATCATAATCGTTATGCCCGAAACAATGTCTGTTGAACGCCGTCAGATAATGAAGGCGTACGGTGCTCAGCTTGTTCTTACAGAGGGCGCAAAGGGTATGAAGGGTGCGATTGCAAAGGCCGACGAGCTTGCAAAGGAAATTCCGGACAGCTTTATCCCCGGTCAGTTCGTAAACCCAGCGAATCCCGAGGCGCATTTCGAGACGACAGGTCCCGAGATTTATAATGATACCGACGGAAAGGTCGATTACTTTGTAGCGGGTGTAGGCACCGGCGGAACCGTTACAGGCGTAGGAAAGTACCTTAAATCAAAGATTGACGCCGTTAAGGTCGTAGCCGTTGAGCCCGAAAGTTCGGCAGTTCTCTCAACCGGCGTTGCGGGTGCGCATAAGATTCAGGGTATCGGCGCAGGCTTCGTTCCCGACGTTCTCGATACGAAAGTTTACGACGAGATAATCCCCGTATCTAACGACGACGCATTTAAATTCGGCAAGGAAGTCGGAAAGAACGAGGGTATTCTCGTAGGTATTTCCTCGGGCGCGGCTTTGAGCGCGGGCATTACGCTTGCAAAAAGACCCGAGAACGAGGGCAAGACAATAGTTGTTCTTTTCCCCGATACCGGCGACAGATATTTGTCTACCCCCTTGTTTAATGATTAAATATATGCTATAATATATACCGTTGCAGAAATGCAGCGGTATTATTTTGAGCTTGAGGAAAATAATGAAGGTTCTTGTCGCAATGAGCGGTGGAGTTGATTCCTCCGTAACCGCCGGACTTCTTACCGAACAGGGTAACGAATGCGTCGGCTGCACAATGAAATTATATAATAATGAAGACGCGGGTATTCCGAGAGAGCATACATGCTGTTCTCTTGACGATGTCGAGGACGCGAGAAGCGTTGCTCACAGACTGGGAATGCCTTACTATGTTTTTAATTTTTCCGACGACTTCAAAGAAAAGGTTATCGATAAATTCGTAAGCGAATATCTCCGCGGTTTTACTCCTAATCCCTGTATCGACTGCAACAGATACATGAAGTTCGATAAGCTGTTTGAGCGCGCCGATATATTAGGATGCGATCATATAGCCACGGGGCATTATGCGAGAATCGAAAAATGCGGAGATAAATATCTGCTGAAAAAAGCCGTCGATCTCTCAAAGGATCAGAGCTACGTTCTGTGGAACATGACACAGGAACAGCTTTCTCGGACTCTTTTTCCGCTGGGTGAATTAAATAAGACCGAGACAAGGGATATTGCTCAGAGGTACGGATTTATTAATGCAGACAAGCCCGACAGTCAGGACATCTGCTTTGTTCCCGACGGCGATTACGGCACCGTTATCGAAAAGTATACGGGCAAAGAGTCGCTTCCCGGCAGTTTTATCGATTCAAAGGGTAATGTTCTCGGTAAACATAACGGAATTATAAGATATACGATAGGTCAGCACCGCGGTCTCGGTATTTCACTCGGGGCCAAGTTCTACGTTACCGCTATCGACGCTCAAAATAACACCGTGACTCTCGGCAAAAGCGAGGAGCTTATGTCAAAGGGCACGGTTGTTTCCGATTTCAATTTTATCGGCGGGGAAGCTCCCGCAGGTAAATTCAAGTGCAAAGCAAAGGTTCGTTACCGTCAGACGGAGCAGGACGCAGTTGCCGAGGTTAAGGAAAACGGAGATGTTGCCGTTATTTTTTCCGATTTGCAAAGAGCCGTTACACGCGGACAGTCGGCAGTTCTTTATGACGGCGATACCGTTATCGGCGGCGGTACTATTATTGATATTATTTCGGCAGAGGGTTTTTAATTAAACTCTTTGCCGTTATTTTTTTATATTTCTTAAAGAAAAGGGTGGTAAAATGAATAAATATGTATTATAATGAATAAAACTAATAAAATTAATTAAACAACCCGTATATTATGAATATATAATCATTTGATATGCAAATGATTTGAAAATTTATCAAATATATTTTAACTATTCATGCAATATAACGGTGAAAAAAGCAAAGAAATATGTTACAATATTTTTTAAACGAGATTTTGAACACGGGGTGGAAATTTTATGAAAAAAGCAGATCGTAAGATCGTTACCGAGTTTGGCGAAGAGTATTACGGTTTCAGCTTCGGAAGCGTGAACGACAGGGTGTGCGAAATTGTATTCAATACGTCCATGGTCGGATATCAGGAGATAGTTTCCGATTTGTCGTATACGGATCAGAGCGTTGTTATGACATATCCGCTTATCGGCAACTACGGTATCACGGACGACGATTTCGAGAGCAAGACTCCCGGTATCGGCGCGCTTATCGTGCACGACTACAACGATATGCCGTCTAACTTCAGATATACCAAGACTCTTTCGGAGCTTCTCGAGGAGAACGGTATTCCGGGTATTTCCGGCGTAGATACGAGAATGATAACCAGACGTATAAGAGATAACGGTTCGTGCAGAGTGTTTATCACGGGCGCGGACAGACCGAAAGAGGAATGCCTTAAAATAATAAACGAAACGCCCGTTCCGCACGACGCGGTAAGCAGGGTAAGCTGTAAAAAAAGATGGTACTCGCGTACTTCGAATCCGAAATACAACGTTGTCGCCGTCGATTGCGGAATAAAGCTTAATATTGTCAGAAGTCTAAATAAATTCGGCTGCAACGTAACGATAGTACCGTTTGATACTACCGCAGAGGAAATAGAATTTATGAAGCCTGACGGCGTATTTCTTTCAAACGGACCCGGAAATCCCGAGGATGTTACCCCGGTTATTGAGACTGTTAAAAAATTAAAAGGAAAGTACCCCATATTCGGAATCTGTCTCGGTCATCAGATGATTTCTCTTGCATACGGCGCAAAAACTTATAAGCTTAAATTCGGTCACAGAGGCGGAAACCATCCCGTTATGAATTTGCAGACGGGCAAAATCGAGATAACCTCGCAGAATCACAGCTATGCCGTCGACCCCGGCAGCGTTGAGGGAACGGGACTTGAAATTACTCACATAAATCTTCTCGACAACACGGTAGAGGGACTTAAATGCGAAAAGGACAGAATTTTCTCCGTTCAGTATCACCCCGAAAGCGCACCCGGCCCGCAGGACAGCGCGTACCTGTTCGGTCAGTTTGTAAACAATATGAAGGAGGCGAAAGACAATGCCTAAGAGAACCGATATAAAGAAAGTTTTGGTTATAGGTTCGGGACCTATCGTTATAGGGCAGGCCGCCGAATTCGATTACGCGGGAACGCAGGCTTGTCTTGCGCTCAAGGAAGAGGGTTACGAGGTAATACTTGCAAACTCGAACCCCGCTACCATTATGACCGATACTTCAATTGCAGATAAAGTATACATGGAACCGCTGACGCTCGAATATCTTGCGAGAATTTGCCGTTTTGAGCGTCCGGACGCGATTGTTCCCGGAATCGGCGGACAGACGGGTCTTAATCTTGCCATGCAGCTTTCAAAAAAAGGAGTTCTCAAGGAGTGTGAAATTGAGCTGCTCGGTACGGACGCCGACAGTATCGAACGAGCCGAGGACAGAGAGCTTTTTAAGGAGCTTTGCGAAGAGATAGGCGAGCCTGTCGTTCCCTCGCAGATTACATATTCGGTTGATGAGGCTTTAAAAGCCGCCGAGGAAATAGGTTATCCCGTAATTCTTCGTCCCGCGTTCACGCTGGGAGGTACGGGAGGCGGATTTGCGGACGATTCCGAGAGTCTCAAAGAGATGATGAAAAACGCGCTTGCTCTTTCACCCGTTCATCAGGTTCTCGTTGAAAAGAGTATTAAGGGTTATAAAGAAATCGAGTACGAGGTAATCCGAGACGCGAACGATAGCGCTATTACCGTTTGTAATATGGAAAACCTTGACCCCGTCGGAATTCATACGGGCGACTCCATAGTCGTCGCACCCAGCCAGACTCTTACAAACAAAGAGTATCATATGTTAAGAGACTCCGCGCTCAAAATAATCCGCGCGCTCAAGGTCAAGGGCGGATGCAATGTTCAGTTTGCATTAGACCCTCATTCGTTCAGATACTATGTTATAGAAGTCAACCCCCGTGTTTCGCGTTCGTCCGCGCTTGCTTCCAAGGCAAGCGGTTATCCGATTGCGAGAGTTTCGGCAAAAATCGCCGTCGGTATGCTTCTTAATGAAATTCAGCTTGCGAACACCCCCGCGTGCTTTGAACCCGCGCTCGACTATGTTGTTACAAAGATGCCGAGATTCCCGTTTGATAAATTCCCGGCGGCACTGAACACCCTGTCAACGCAGATGAAGGCGACGGGAGAGGTAATGAGCGTAGGCGTTACGTTCGAGGAAAGTCTGTTGAAGGCGATTCGTTCGCTCGAATCGAATAAAAACCACATTCACATGGCGAAATTTGACTCCGAGCATATGAGCGTGGATGAGCTTCTCGATTATATAAAAGTCGGAACGGATGACAGAATTTACGCGATAAGCCAGCTTATGTGGATGGGCGTGGATCATTCGCTTATATGCGATATAACGCAGATAGATATGTTCTTCCTTGATAAGATAAAGAAAATCGTCGACTTTGAAAAGGAAATGGAGAAAAATCCGTCCTCATCCGAGCTTTTGAGAGAGGCTAAGAGAATGGGATTCTCCGACTCCTATATAGCCGAGCTTTGGAATCAGAGCGAGGAGGATGTTTACAATTACAGAGTCGAGCATGATATTTTCCCCGTTTATAAAATGATAGATACGTGCGCGAGCGAGTTCGACAGCTATGTTCCGTATTTTTATTCAACCTATGCCGACGAAAACGAGTCGATAGTTTCCTCAAAAAAGAAAGTAATCGTATTGGGCTCGGGCCCCATTCGTATCGGACAGGGCGTAGAATTCGACTATTCGACCGTTCATGCCGTTCACACTATTCGTGAAATGGGCTATGAGGCTATCGTTATAAATAATAACCCCGAGACGGTTTCCACCGACTACACGACAGCAGATAAGCTTTATTTCGAACCTCTGACGGCGGAGGACGTAATGAATATCGTCCATCTCGAAAAGCCCGAGGGCGTAATTGCGACTCTCGGCGGTCAGACTGCCGTAAATCTTGCCGACGCGCTTACAAGACGCGGAGTTAAAATTATCGGCACCGACTGCGAGGGAATAGAAAAAGCCGAGGACAGAGACGAATTCGACGCGGTTATCAAGTCTCTTAATATTCCCAATCCGCAGGGCGAGGCCGTTACCGATATTGAAAGCGGAGTTGCCGCCGCCGAGCGTATAGGATACCCCGTGCTTGTCCGTCCGAGCTTCGTTCTCGGGGGCAGAGCCATGGAGATTGTAGCGAACGAAAAAATGCTTAGAAAGTATCTTAAAAACGCCGTTGATGTCGACGAGGATAAGCCCGTACTTATTGATAAATACATTGTCGGCAAGGAGGTCGAGGTTGACGCTATATGTGACGGAACGGATGTTTTTGTTCCGGGAATCATGGAGCTTGTAGAGCGTACCGGCGTCCACTCCGGAGACAGCACAAGCGTATATCCGCCCTTCTCGATATCACAGAACGTTAAAGATACGATACTCGATTATACAAAGAGGCTCGGTCTCGGAATCGGAATTGTAGGATTGTTCAATATCCAGTTTATTGTGGATCATGACGAGCACGTATATGTTATAGAGGTCAACCCCAGAGCGTCGAGAAGCGTTCCGTTCTTATCAAAATCGACGAATATTAATCTTGTAAATATTGCGACAAAGGTAATGCTCGGCAGAAGCCTTAAGGAACAGGGATATAATAATATTACGATTCCCGAAAAGGACAGATGGTACGTAAAGGCTCCCGCGTTCTCGTTTGAAAAGCTCACGGGTATGGACGCGTATCTTTCACCCGAAATGAAATCGACGGGCGAAGCTATCGGCTATGACAAACGCCTTAACCGCGCATTATATAAGGCTTTGCAGGCGTCCGGCATAAAAATGAGAGACTACGGTACGGTCATAGTAACTATTGCCGACGAGGACAAGGAGGAAGCCCTCCCGCTCGTAAAACGTTTCTACAAGCTCGGATTTAATATAGAAGCGACTATCGGTACAGCCGAATTCCTGAAAAAGAACGGTATCAGAACGCGCGTGCGCGGTAAGATAAGCGAAGGCAGCGACGAGATATTGAGGTCTATAAGAACAGGCTACGTAAGCTATATTATCAATACGCGAGCCGTGCTCTCGGGCGTCCACTATGATGACGGTGTGGAAATAAGACGCTGTGCCGTTCAGAACGGAGTTACAATGTTTACCTCGCTTGATACTGTTAAGATAGTGCTTGACGTGCTTGAAGAGACTATGCCGGGAATATCGACGGTCAACAGCGACGAATAATATCTTAATATAATACGAACAATAAAATCAGAACGGCTCGCAATTTCGGCGAGCCGTCAGACTGTCGATAAAGCACCTGAACCACGCCTTAAAGACAAGTTTTGTTTTGTTATATCAGAAAAAAGTTTTTTATTGATCACTTGCAAACACATTTTGATTTTTTTAATGAAATGCCCCGAAACCTGATGATTTCGGGGCATTTGCGTTTTTCGTTTTTTTCTCGCTGCGGTACTTTTGTACAGCGACGCTCTAAAGAAAACGAAATTTAGGCACATTCTCGACAGTCTGACAGCTTGTCGAAAACTACTTTTTCGACAAGCTGTCAGAACGGCTCGCCATTTCGGCGAGCCGTCTTCTGCATTTGGTATTCTGCTTTATTCTTCGCTTAAATTCATCCATTCCTCATACAGAAGTTCCTGCTGTTTTGTTAATTCATCGAGGCGGGATGTGAGGGCGAGGATGGATTCGTAATCGGACGAGCTTTCGTCGAGCTGATTTTGAATATCCTCTTTTTGTACATCGAGTTCGGCGATGGACTGTTCGAGTTTTTTTATTTTTGTCTGACGTTTCCTTTGTGCGCTTTCGCGTTCTTTTCTTAACTGATATTCGTTGACTTTCTTTTCCGCGGGGGCTTTTGCGGTCTGTTCGGACATTACTTTATTGACATAATCATCGTAATTACCATCAAACGGTTCTATATTCGTACCGTCAAACGCCAATATTTTTGTCGCAAGCCGGTTTATAAAATAACGGTCGTGCGAAACGCAAAGCATTGTGCCGTCGTAATTTTCGAGCGCGTCCTCAAGAACCTCTCTCGATTCTATATCGAGATGATTCGTAGGCTCGTCGAGAATAAGAAGATTCGGGTGTGAGAACGACAGCTCAAGCAGCGCGACTCTCGCCCGTTCGCCTCCGCTTAATTCGCTCATCAATTTATTGATGTCGTCGCCTCTGAAAAGAAATCCCGCAAGATATCCGCGAAGCTGTGTTATCGTAAAATTCGGAAAACGGTCGTATACCTCCTGCAAAACGCTTTTTGGAAGATTTAATCCGCGCTGTTCCTGGTCGTAATAGCCGGGCTTTACGTTCGCGCCGAATTTCGAATAACCCTTATCGGGGTAAACTCTGCCGATAAGCGATTTTAAAAGCGTCGATTTTCCGCATCCGTTGGGACCTATCAGAAATACGCGTTCGCCCTTTCTGATATCGAGCGTTACGTTTTTGAAAAGAGTTTTGCCGTCATAGCTTTTTTCAAGCGAATCGGCGATTATAACCTCGTTTCCGCTCTCTGAATTAACGGAAAAGTCAAGCTTCATAACGGGGATATTCGCGTCCGTTTCGGGCAGGTCGTCCTTTAAGCGTTCGATCTGCTTTTCCTTGCTTGCGATTGTTATGTAATTTCTCTCCTGATTAAAACGCTTTTGCTGTTCGATGATGCCCTCAATGCGCTTAATCTCTTTCATTTGATTGTCGAATCGGCGTTTGTCGGATAAAATCTGCTCGTCACGCAGTTTGATATACTGCGAGTAATTACCCTTGCGGATTGAAATTTTTTTGTGCCGAATCTCCATTGTCTTATTCGTTACCTTGTCGAGAAAGTAACGGTCATGGGAGATGATAATAGCCGTGCCGTTGTATTTTTTTAAGAAATCCTCGAGCCATTCGACACTTTTTATATCAAGGTGGTTTGTCGGTTCGTCGAGCAGAATTAAATTTGCGTCCGATAAAAGAAGCTTGCCGAGACTTAATTTTGTTCTCTGTCCACCGCTTAAATCACGTACGGATTTATTAAAGTCCGATTCGCCGAAGCCGAGACCGATAAGCGTTGACCTGCCCATTGAACGGAAAGTAAGCCCGCCGTCGGACTGAAATTTTTCCGTAAGCGCGCTCTGCTTTTCTATAAGCTCGGGCGATGGATTCCTTTCAATTTCGGAATGTAATGCTTCAAGCTCGCTTTCGATTCTGAAAAGCGGAGCGTAAACGGTCATTAATTCGTCGGAAACGGTTTTATCGCTGTCTGCGCACGCGAACTGCTCGGCAAAGCCCGTTTTCGTATTTTTAGAGAGAAAAAGACTGCCCGAATTCGGCTCGTATTCTCCGCATATTAATTTGAAAAGCGTTGTTTTACCCGTGCCGTTGGCTCCGATAAGTCCGACGCGGTCGTTTTCCTCAATGTCGAACGCTGCCGAGGAAAAAAGCGTCGAATCAAGAAATCCGAACGTGAGGTCGTATGCGTTGATGACTGACATAATTTAAACGCGTGTAAGAAGAAATTTTACGTTTCCGTTAACTGTGAATTCACCGTCACCTGCGGGAACGAACACGCTTGATCCTTTCGTGATTTTAAGCTTTTCGCCGGAGGAAACGAACTCTCCGTTTCCGTCGAGAATAAGGAGTGAAACGAACGAAGCATCGTCCGCATTATCCGTATATGACTTTGTAACTTCAATGTCTGTCATATTGAAGAATTTGCACGAGCATAAAAGACGGGACGAGTATCCGTCTAAAATCTTTTTTTCACCCTCAGGGTTAAGCGAACGCGAGGGCTTTTCGCATTTTGTAACGTCTATGGACTGCTTTATGTGAAGCTGTCGGGGCTTTCCGTCAAGTCCCGGGCGGTTATAGTCGTATACTCTGTAAGTCGTGTTACAGCTCTGCTGAACCTCGGCTAAAAGTATGCCGGCTCCTATAGCGTGAAGCGTTCCCGCCTCAATCAGAGCGACGTCACCGGGCTTTACCTTTACGCGGTTTACGTAGTCAAGAAGTGTCGAATCTTTAATACTGTTTTCAAACTGCTCTTTTGTTATATTCTCTTTAAATCCGTATATAAGCTCCGCGCCCTCGTCACAGTCGATTATGTACCACGCCTCGGTTTTGCCGTGCGTTTCCTTTTCGTGCGCTCTTGCATACTCGTCGTCGGGGTGAACCTGAACCGACAGCTTGTCCGCGGCGTCGATTAGCTTAATAAGAATAGGGAAGTCCTCGATATTTTCACAGTGAGCTCCGAGACATTTTCTGCCGAGCTTATTTATGACGGATGATAATTTTTCGCCCTTATATTCGCCCGAAGCGACGACCGATTCGCCGTCGGGGTGACATGAGAGCGACCATGCCTCGGCTACCGAATCATACCCGCTCTCCGTATTAAAATCTCTTTTTAATCTTTTTCCGCCCCAAATAGTCTGTTTTGTCGCGGGAGTAAGTAAAAATGCAGACATTTTTCAGTCCTCCGTTTTATATTATAAAATAAAAATTCATAATATATTATATCAGATAACCGTTTATTGTCAATCCGTCATTTCGCAGTCGAAACGGTCTTTCAAAATTTTATTTTTACACCCCTTGCAGTAGTCTCTGTTGAGACATTTTAATGACCGTTTGCCGTTATAATAAGTCGTTTCCTCCAAAACAATGTTTTTGTCAAGCACGCTGCAATACTGTACTATCGCTTTCGAATGGCTGTTCATATTCATAATACCGACGCTCCTCTCTTTAATATTATATTCATTTTTTTAATTGTTAAACAGCTTCGGTCAAGCCGAATTTAAAGTAATAAATTTGTTTGTCCTTATCATATATTTTTACAGTAAACGAAAGGAAGATTCTCAATGATATTTATGTATACCGCCGCGGCGATAGGTGCCGCCGCAATACTTTGCGCGCATATAAAAAGCGGAAGATTTCTTGTCGGGATTTTATTGTCCGCGTTACAGGGAGTCGCAGTTCTGTACGGCGTGAATCTGATAGGATGCCTTCTGAACGTACATATAAACGTAAATGCGTTTTCGCTGATATTCAGCGCGGTTACGGGCACGCCGGGTGTAATACTGCTTTTAATTGCGGATATATTTATGTAATAAGATTGCTAAGTTTAAATTTATGTGTTAAAATATTACCGATAATATATCGGAGGTATTATACCGTGGATTTGATATTCGCTCAAAAGAGAGCAAAGGAATTGAGAGATACTCTCAATTATCACATATATAAATATTACGTTGAAAACGACAACGAAATTTCAGACGACGAGTACGACAAATTAATGCGCGAGCTTGAAGAGATCGAAAGTATTTACCCCGCGCTGAAAACGCCCGATTCGCCCACGTCGAGAGTCGGCGGAAGCGTTGACGGGCAGTTCGAAAGCGTAAGGCATCCCGTCAGAATGGAGAGCCTGCAGGACGCGTTCAGTTATGACGAAATGAGGGATTTCGACCGCAGGGTAAAGGCTGTATGTCCGAATGCAAAATACGTCGTAGAGCCTAAAATCGACGGACTTTCCGTATCTCTCGAATACAGGGATTCCGTATTCACTTTAGGTTCAACGCGCGGAGACGGCGATGTCGGCGAAAATGTAACGGCGAATCTGAGAACCGTGCGTTCGATTCCGTTGAGAATTAAAGAGGATCTGACACTGCTTGAGGTAAGGGGCGAGACGTACATGCCCCGCTCGGTATTTGCCGAGCTTGTCGCAAAACAGGACGCGGACGGAGAGAAGCCGTTTAAGAACCCGAGGAACGCCGCGGCGGGAAGCTTGAGACAGAAGGATCCGAAGGTTACATCTAAGCGTATGCTTGATATATTCGTATTCAATATACAGAGAATAGAGGGCAAAACGCTTACGTCGCATAAGGAATCCCTTGATTATATAAAGTCGCTCGGATTCAAGACCGTTCCGTTTTATACGCTGTGCGATACGATTGAAGAGGCTCTTGACGAAATAAAGAGAATAGGCGAAATAAGAAATACTTTATCGTTCGACATAGACGGCGCTGTAGTAAAGGTAAACGATTTTTCCGACAGGGAAAAGCTCGGCAGTACGGCGAAGTTCCCCAAATGGGCGGCGGCGTTTAAATATCCGCCCGAGGAAAAGGAAGCTACGCTTCTCGATATTGAAATTACAGTCGGCAGGACGGGCGTCCTCACCCCGACAGCCGTATTTACCCCGGTACTGCTTGCCGGAAGCACCGTCGAGCGTGCGACTCTTCACAATGAGGATTATATAAAAGAAAAAGGACTTTGCATAGGCGACAGAGTAATTGTCAGAAAAGCGGGGGATATTATACCCGAAATTTTAAAGGTTTCTTATCATAATCCGGATTCGTCCGAATTTAAAATGCCGTCGGTCTGTCCCGCGTGCAAAAACCCCGTCGTCAGAGAAGGGGGAGAAGCCGCCGTTCGGTGCGTAAATCCCGAATGTCCCGCGCAGACGGTCAGAAATTTAATACATTTCTGCTCCCGTGACGCGATGGATATAGAGGGTATGGGCGAAGCGAACGTCGAGCTGTTCGTAAAAAAAGGACTTATAAATGGAATATACGATATATATACTCTTAAAAGCCGGGATATAACCGCTCTCGACGGATTCAAGGAAAAGTCGGCGCAGAATATAATCAACGCAATCGAGAAATCCAAAACAAAGGGACTTGCATGTTTCCTTTACGCATTAGGAATACGGCACATAGGACAGAAGGCCGGAAAGCTTATATGTACTAAATATAAGAATATTACCGACGTAATGAATGCGAGCGCGGAGGACTTTATGACGATAGACGGATTCGGCGAAATTATGGCGCAGAGCGTCGCTGAATTTATGTCAAGACCGGGAACACGCGATTTAATAGAAAAGCTGTCCGCACTCGGGATCGATATGACGGCGGAGGATTCCGTTACCGATACGAGATTTGCGGGACAGACGTTCGTTCTGACAGGTACTCTCGAAAAATATACAAGAGACGAGGCGAGCGGGATTATAGAAAAATTCGGCGGTAAAACGTCGTCGTCAGTTTCGAAGAAAACGTCGTATGTTCTTGCAGGCGAGGCTGCCGGAAGTAAATTAAAAAAAGCGAACGACCTCGGCGTTAAAGTAATAAGCGAGGACGAGTTCGAAGAAATGTGCAGATAATTGATTAAAGAAAATCTGTAAGGACTGTCGCATTCAGATGCAGAAAGCGTCGATCCTGAATATAAATGAAGAAGTCCCGGGGGATAGTGTCCGGGACTTTTCTTCATGTAAACTTGAAAGAGGTAGGGTATATATAGTATATAGAAACTTGCAATTGTTTGACTGTGATTAAAGTATATTCCAAGTTTCTTGAAATTGTCTTAAAAACGAAAATGAAATAAAATACATAAATTGTGCATATTTAAGATTAAATAAATCTTTTGTGTCTATAATCCCGATGAACGGAGGAGATAATTTTGGTAGAAGTAAAAAATCTGACTAAAAAATACGGCTCGTTTACGGCTGTGGAGGATTTAAGCTTTACTGTCGAAAACGGGTGTATTTACGGTCTGCTCGGACCCAACGGCGCGGGCAAATCCACAACCATGAACATCATGACGGGATGCCTTGCCTCAACGGAGGGTCAGGTGCTGATTGACGGAAAGGATATTTTCGAGGACGCGACAGAGGCAAAAAAGAAAATAGGATATCTGCCCGAAATTCCGCCTTTGTACCCTGATATGACGGTTACGGAGTATTTAAGATTCGTCGGACGCGCGAAGGGGTTAAAGGGTGAGGAATTAAAAAAAGCAACAGAAGAGTCGTGCGAAAAAACGGGACTTAACGAGAAAAAGCAGAGCCTTATAAAGAATCTCTCGAAAGGTTTTAAACAGAGAGTCGGAATAGCGCAGGCAATTATCGCAAAGCCCGACGTCGTTATTCTCGACGAGCCGACGGTAGGACTCGACCCGATACAGATAACGGAGATAAGAGATTTGATAAGAGAACTCGGAAAGGAGCACACCGTTATTATTTCGAGTCATATTCTCTCGGAAATCAGCACGATGTGCGACCATATACTTATCATCTCGCGCGGAAAGCTCGTCGCTTCCGATACGCCCGACGCACTGTATGAAAAATTTGCATCAAAGTCAAAGCTTGATATCGTCATAAAAGGCGGACGGGAGACGGTGCCGAAAATTCTCTCGTCGATTCCGCATTTAAAAAGCGTTACGGTAACGAAGAATCAGAACGAAAACGAGGGAGATAAATATGTTTTGCTTACCGAAAACGGCGAGGACGTAAGAGAAAAAGTATTTTCATTACTAAAAGATACGGACTGCTCGGTTCTGGAAATGAAGCTTGTCACTCCCACGCTCGAGGACGTATTTATAACTCTTACATCGGAGGCAAAATGATATGAATGCTGTATTTATTAAAGAAATAAAATCATACTATACCTCGATTACGGGCTATATTACAACGGCAATAATGATGCTCATATCGGGAATTTACATTTACGCTATAAATGCAGAGGGTGCTTCCGGCGATTTTTCTTCTACGTTCGTAAACATGGCGTTTATTTATTTTATAGTTCTTATCCCGCTTATCACAATGAAAACATTTGCAGAGGAAAAGAAGCAGAAAACCGATCAGCTCCTTTATTCTCTGCCGGTTAAATCGTCGGGAGTCGTACTCGGCAAATTTTTATCCTGCTGTACGGTTACGGCTGTGCCGGTCGTTCTTATGGGATTATATCCGCTGATTTTCTCCGCGTACGGAAATGTTAACTTCCTAAGCGCATATTCTGCTTTATTCGGCTTCTTCATGCTCGGAGCGTCGCTCATTTCGATAGGAATGTTTTTTTCATCCCTTACCGAAAGCCAGGTAGTTTCGGCGATAATTACACTCGTATTTATACTTCTCGGCGAGCTTCTGCCGTCGCTTTCGGAGTATATTTCATCTAACGCAATAGCCGGCGCGGTCGTATTTATGGCAATGGGTCTGTTCGTCGGTTTTATCGTTTATTTTCTTACGAAAAATACGGTTATCGGTCTTTCGACGGCTGTTGTTATAGACCTTGCGATTGCGGTAATTTATATAGTTAAAAAAGAATGGCTGGAGGGACTTCTCCCGTCGATAGCCGAAAAGCTCTCGCTGTTTTCACGCTTTAACGATTTTTCAAGCGGAGTTTTCGATTTAACGTCGATATTCTTCTTTATATCCGTTACCTGCGTATTTTTATTCCTTACGGTACAGTCCGTTGAGAAAAAGAGGTGGTCGTGATGAGTGAGGAGAAAAAGAGCAAGATGAAAAATATGCGTAAATCATTTTCGACAAGGTACGTTAAGGTCGGCGGTTATTCCGCGGCGGCTTCTGCCGTTGTCATCGTAATAGCGATAGTTTTAAATCTCATTGTCGGCGCGATGCCGGAGAGAATAACAAAGCTAGATGTTTCGGCGAATAAAATATACTCGCTGTCAAAACAGACGAAGCAGATAGTTTCAGACCTTGATAAGGACGTTGAAATTTATTACTATACTTCGTCCGATTCGACGATAAAGTATGTCGAGACTCTTATTTCAAAGATAACCGCTCTTAATTCGAAGGTTAAAAGCGAGACTGTAGATTCCGACGTTGAGCCGACGTTCTGCGAGCAGTTTACGTCGGATACCGTTCAGCCCGGAAGCGTTATCGTAAAATGCGGGGATAAAATAAAAATCATAACCTCCGAGGATTTGATAACGTACGAGGCGGGTTCTTATCAGAATTATATCTACTATTTACAGCAGTACGGATATAATACGAACGTATACTTTAACGGCGAATTAAGCCTTATAAACGCCATAGATTACGTAACGAGCGACAAAACGTATAAGGTCTGCTTTATAAATTATAACGACAGCGACTGCTCGCTGTTGAAAAACGCGCTTGAACAGGAAAATATAGAAACGAACGAAGTCGACCCTGCCGAAACGGATATAGCTTCAGATATAAACTGCGCGGTTCTCTCCGTTTCGACAAGCGATATAAGCGACGCGGTGTATAATAAGCTTGCCGAATTTATAAACGGCGGAGGTAAAATTTACGTAGAGGTTGACTCGTCGCTTACCGATACGGGAAACACCGAGAGACTTCTTTCTTTGCTCGGCGTTAAACTCTCCGATTCTGTAATTCACGAAACGCAGAACAGCAGAACGTTCAGTAAGGGCGACACATATCTCTGCCCGATATTCGACGAGGAACACCCGATAGTTTATCCGTTCGGCGGACTCGACATGTACTCGTGCATTCAGGATTCGAAAGCCGTTATAAACGACAGTAAAGACAATATAACTTTTTCGCCCCTGTTAAAGACATCGTCAAAGGCGTATACCTCGTCCGAGGATGAAAAGAGCGAGCTTTACCCCGCCGTGGCGGTTCAGAATTCCGCAACAGGCTCTGACGCAGTTATATTCGGAACGAATAAACTTATGGATTCGACTCTTACCTCGCAGTTCAGTCTTAATATTGATTTATTCAAAAACAGTATAAGCTGGCTTTGCGATAAGGAGAATTCGATAAGCGTTCACGCGAAGGCTCTTTCGACCGAATCAAAGCTTACGTTCGGTTCGGATTCATTCAACACCGCGTTCAGAGTCATAATGCTTGTCATAGTTCCCGCGGCGATAATTATATGCGGAGTCGCGGTATGGTATAAGAGGAGGAGCCGTTGATGAAAAGATATAAAAAACTGCTGATACTTTCAGCCGTTTTAATCGTCGCCGTCGGGGGTTATTTTATAATTAAATCCGTTACGGACAGTAACGATTCAACTGACGGTATCACGCTTTATTCCGAGGAAAAGGACAATATAACGACTGTTAAGATAACAAAAGGCTCCGATTCCGTTACACTCGAAAAGGATTCCGACGGTAATTTCAATGCTGCGGGCGAGTCCGGTTTTGAAATAGATTCCGATAAAACAGCCGTTATATTCGAAACGCTTGCGTCATTAAAAGCAAAACAGAAAATCTCGGACAATATCGCGGACGCGTCTAAATACGGTCTTGATTCTCCGTCGCTTACTCTCGATATAAAAACGTCCGATGATAAAGATAAGACGTTAAAATTCGGTAATCTCAACGAGAATACGTCAATGTACTATTTCTCAATAAGCGGGGACAACTCGCTTTACTACGTCGAAGGCACGGTTTTTGATTCGCTCAATGCGGACAGACTTACGCTTGTAAAACGCGATACGATATCCGATATTAATTCAGATGACATTAAGAGCGTTGATATTAAGAACGGGGATTTTACCGCTTCATTGACTCTTATAAAGGAGCAAAAAGAGTCCGAGTCATACGATATAAGCTATGAGTCAGCGGACAAGAAAGAGAATCTTGCTTCCGACAAAGTAAATGACAAAATAAAAAAACTTACAAGTCTTGATACATCCGACCTCGTATGCTACAAGCCGACGGCGGACGAGCTCGGAAAATACGGACTTTCTTCGCCGTACGGCGATTATAAGATTTCGTATACGAAAGAGGACGAGGATAAAACGCTTGAAATTCTCGTCTCGAAAGCAGACGGCGACGGCAATGCGTATTTCATGCTCTCGGGGGGCAGTAAAATATATAAAGCTTCGTCGGAAAGTATAGGATTCTATTCTGTCAATTCGTATTCGGATTTGAAATGACAATAAAAAAGTTCCGCTCGCAGACCGGGCGGAACCTTTTTGTGTATTAATCTATTGAAATTTTAAAGCATAGGGGCATGTCCGTTTTGACACGGGCGGAAAGCTTGATTTTAAGGGATTTATTATCGTGAATCCATTTGATTTTAATATCCGGGTGACCGAGAAGCTCAATATTTTTAATATCGTAGCGGATTCCCTCGTTTGAATATCTTAATGATTTAATGCAGTATGACGTTCTCTCCTTAACCGACATCGGAAACGCGTATATCGTCTTCGGCTTATATGTAAAGCGGTAGTCTCTGTCGGAGTATTCGAGATTGTCGTTAAACGCCTTGTTCTGCTGTTTCTTGCCCTCGCCGAATACGGTGAACGGCTCTGACGAGTATATAGCCTCGCCGTTTACATTAAGCCATTCGCCGAGCTTTAATAAAACGTTTTTCTCCTCGTCGCATATCGTGCCGTCGGCCTTGGGCCCTACGTTTAACATAAAACAGCCGTTTTTGGATACAACGTCTATTAAATTAACGGCGCAGGCGTACGGGGATTTGAATTCGTTGTTTTCCGTATATCCCCACGAGTTCTTTGCTATCGCGGTGTCGCACTGCCATACGTCCTTAGCTATCGAATTTATCTGACCCCTCTCGACGTCAAATACGGCGCAGCCCTGCATCATGCATCCGTTCTTATAAAATACTACGGGGGTATAGCCCCAATCGTCGCATCTGTTATAGAAGTACGCGAGGAATTTTCTGATATAGGGCTTGAATTCGCTTTGATATATCCACCAGTCGAAATAAATTCCCCGCGGTCTGTTATTCTCGACCATTTCGCACGACGAGGCAAGCCAGTCTTTGAGCCAGTATTCGGGAGCTTCGATTCCGTCCTCATGACCCGGGCGGGATTTTGAATAATCGAATGACATGCACGGACCGTAAAGATCGCGGTATGTTTCGCAGTGAGCCTCGGAGCCCGGCACGTTTTCGACGGCGCCGTTTAAAAACCACAGATGCTCCGCGCGGTGGGACGAGCAGAAAAATTTAAGTCCCTTTTTATCGAACGCTTCGTGAAGCTCCTTCTGATAATCATGACCTGTCAGCTCGACGGTGTTCCAGCGGTTTAATTCGCTTTTATACATCTTGATTCCGTCGTGATGCTCGCTGACGGGCATTATGTGCTTGGCTCCGCTTTTATAAAATATATCCGCCCATTCGTCCGCGTTGAATTTATCCGGGTGAAAACGCTCGACTATCTGTCTGTAATCGCCGTTTTCGCCGAGATTCTTTATTCTCCACTCCCAGCTTTTCGTGTCCTTTTGATACATCTGACGGGGAAACCACTCGCTCTCGACGGCGGGAACACTGTAACAGCCCCAGTGGACGAACAGACCGAAACGGTTGTTTTTGTACCAGTCGGGAATTCTGTACTGTGACAGGCTTTCCCATGTGTCTTTATATTTGCCGTTTGCAATAACTTCGTCGACTTTTTTTAAGTATTCGTCTATCGATATCATCAAATCATCTCCGTAGGTTTTTTTTGATTATATCAATTCGAAAATTAAATTGCAAGATAAACGGTTGTTTTTATAAAAAATATATGGTATATTATTGTAAATATAATTAAAAGAAGGCGATATTATGCCGTTTAAAATAATTCGGGGCGATATAACGAAAATTAAATGCGACGCGATAGTCAACGCTTCCGACGCAGTGCTGTCCGGCGGAGGAGGAGTTGACCTTGCAATACATTCCGCTGCGGGTAAGGAGCTTAAAAAAGCGTGTCAAAAGCTCGGCGGATGTAATACCGGCGAAGCGAAAATAACGTGGGGATATAAACTTCCGTGTAAGTATGTAATACATACCGCAGGACCTGTTTGGAAGGGCGGAGATAACGGTGAAGAAAATCAGCTTCGAAGCTGTTATAAAAATTCGCTTGCCCTCGCCGTCGGGTATGGATGCAAAAGCGTTGCGTTTCCGCTGATTTCGTCGGGCGTTTATAATTATCCGAAGGATAAGGCTTTAAGCATTGCGATAGACGAGATAAGCTCGTTTTTAATGAGTAACGACGATATAGAAATAAGTATCGTTGTATTCGATAAAAAATCGTACGCGATAAGCGAGAAGCTTTTTTCTGATATAAAAAGCTATATAGACGACAATTATGCCGAGGAACACTCAGAACAGAGCCGTCTGCTGCCTTTTCCGAACGGAGAAAGAGCAGGCGAAAATCGCGGAGACGTACAGTGTACAAGATCTTTGCCGATTTCCGATGATTCCGTATTTTTCCCGACTGCTTCCGCTCCGGCTGTGCTCCCGCGTTCTAAGCTGTCGTATGACGAAGATATGTCGTTTAACACGTTCGGCACGCTCGACGAGGCTATGAAACATATTGACGAGAGCTTTTCTCAAATGCTGTTAAGAAAAATCGACGAAAAGGGGTTGACCGACGCACAGTGCTACAAACGTGCGAACGTCGACAGAAAGCTTTTTTCGAAAATCCGTACCGACATGAATTACAAGCCCCGTAAGACGACGGCGGTCGCGTTTGCTCTCGCTTTAGAACTCGGCATAGACGAGACGAGGGAAATGCTTAATAAGGCGGGATATTCGCTGTCAAGAAGCAGTAAATTCGATATAATAGTCGAGTATTTTATTAATAAAGGCAACTATAACGTATTTGATATAAACGAGGCTTTGTTCGCGTTTGACCAAAGCTTAATAGGAGCGTAAATTGTCGCTTTTAATGCGACACAATGAGTTCTAAAATGATATATAATCCGGATGTAATCAAAAATATTTCGGAGGTAAATATCATGAAAGAAAACAAAACGAATAACAATTTAACGGAGCTTGTGTTTATAATCGACAGAAGCGGTTCCATGTACGGACTCGAAAAGGACACGATCGGCGGATTTAATTCTCTTATCGAAAAACAGAGAAAAGAGGACGGCGAGTGCTATGTATCGGTCGTTCTGTTCGACGACATAAGCGAGGTTCTCTACGACAGAGTAAAGCTTGAAAACGTACGGGAAATGACTGCGGACGATTATTCGGTCAGAGGCTGTACCGCGCTTATAGACGCGCTCGGCGGAGCGATTCATCACATCGGTAATATTCATAAATACGCGAGAAATGAAGATGTCCCCGAGCATACCGTTTTTGTTATAATCACCGACGGTATGGAGAACGCAAGCCGTATGTATTCGTCAGACAGGGTTAAAAATGCGGTCAGGCGACAGAAGGAAAAATACGGCTGGGAGTTTTTGTTTATCGGTGCGAATATAGACGCAGTCGAGACTGCCGCAAACTACGGAATAGGCGCAGACAGAGCGGTAAACTACAACGCCGATTCTAAGGGAACGTCGATTCTTTACGAAACGGTTTCGTGCGCCGTCGAACAGATAAGAGCTAACGCGCCTCTTTGTTCCGAATGGAGCGCGGAAATTGACGAGGACTATAAGTCGAGAAAGACAAACAGATAATTAGGTTTTGCTTTGAAATTAATTTAAAACGACGGCTGTTATGCAGATAAATGTGTGACAGCCGTCGTTTTATTAGGGTGAGAGGGGGGGGAAATTGTATTTTATTTCTTTTTTTTTCGATAATTTATGTCGGAGGGAAAGCAAATGAGAATGACGGACTCAATAATAAATGAGTTTAAGGAGTATTTGATTGATAATGATAAGAGTGAGTTTGTTCTGCTGAAAATAAAATTAAGGTTCATATTAAAGATTTTACAGATTTTATTATGCAAATATATGACTTTATTCGCTCGCTGCTTCAAGGAAAATGATTGGATTAATGCTGTATCGAGACAGAAAGTTTTTAAGATTTGCATAAAAGCTTTAAAATAAGATTTAAGAATAAAACAAGCAAAACCGAGACTTGATTAAAAAAATCGAGTCTCGGTTTTTACATTATAAGAATACTGTATTCGGCGGTTTAAAAAGACCTGTTTGTAATAATAATATTATCGTTCCGGCAGTTGGGTTAACGCTCTGAATTCGTACCCCTGTTCCCTTGCCTTATCGATTATTTCGGGCAGGGCGGCGGCATTGTCGGGGGATATCGAGTGCAGTAAAATCACCGCACCGGGGTGGAACCTCGCCGAAACCGTCTCGACTGCGTAGTCCTTTCCTTTCTGATTGTCAAGATCCCAGTCGGAATATGCAAGCGACCAAAAGACCGACGTGTAGCCGAGCGAGGAAACGAGGTCGAGAGCACAGTCGGAGTATTCACCCTTGGGAAAACGGAAATAAAGTGCGCTGTAACCGAAATGCTCCCTTAAATAATCGTCGAACGCTTTTATCTCGTCCGTCATTTGCATACGCGATATTTCGTCCATGGAAGGGTGTGTGTTCGTATGGTTGCCGACTATATGACCGTCGTTTATTGCACGGGCGATGATGTCGGGATTCTGCTCCATTTCGTGAAGCGTGCAGAAGAAAGCGGCGGGGACGTTCTTTTCTTTCAAAACGTCGAGAATTTTCATCGTGTAGCCGTTTTCATAACCGCAGTCGAACGTCAGATACATTACCTTTTTCTTTGTAACCGTGTCGAGTGTTACCGCGTCAAAATTTTTTTCGTCAAAATATTTCTGCGCGTTTTTCGAAATATCGTTTGCTTCGCCGTCCTTTGCGACTCCGAACGAGTGACATATTTTTTCAGTCGAAAGTCCTCTCGAATTGTCGGGATCCGAAACCGTGAAATTCCTTTTTTCCAGAGGCTTGAAACCCGTGAACGTCTCGTCGGTTCCCGTGTTTGCGCCTTTTATTACTTTTTCGTTCTTTTTCTCCGCTTCGGTAACGGACGGACGGTTATCCTTTTCGCCCGTAACTTTTTCATTTGCGCTTTTTTTATCGCATGACGCGAGGGAGAAAAGAAGAAGTATTGAAAGCGTTAACGCGGTGAATTTTTTCATTTCGAGCCTCCAGGATTCTTTTACTTAATTTTACATCATAGACGAAACGCCGTCAATGATATCGTTGATTTTTTTTACCGCCTTATCGGCTGTTTTTTTAACTTTTTTCTTTGTCGAGGAGGAGCTTGATGAAGAAACTGCGGAGCCTATCATTGCCGCCGTACCGCCGACTGCCATTACCGCGCCGACGCCTTTCATAATGTTTTCGATTTTTTTAGTCATTAGAATCATCCTTTCGGTTTTTTTATTATTTTTCCGAACACGGACGTAATTATACGGTTGTACTTGAAAATAATAAAAAAAAATGGTACTATATAAACTAAGTTATTTTAAGGAAGATGAATATGGAAAAACTGTATAATGAAATTATGAATAGTATAATGCAATCAAAATTTATGCAGTTGAAATTTATGCGAAGGATTATGGGAAGTCTGTTCGTTCAAAAGCTTTTAAGCTACGAATTTGTTATTTATGTCGTTTTCGGTGTGCTTACGACTCTTGTAAATTTCGTTATAAGCTTTATATGTAATAAAATCTTCGGCTACGGCGTTATAAAAGAGTTTACGCTGTTTTCAAGGACGGTTAAATTCAGCTGGGTTTACGTTACGAATGTGATTTCGTGGGTATGCGCGGTTCTTTTCGCGTATTTTACAAACAAAGCGTTTGTGTTTGAGGTCAAGGACTGGACGCCTAAGGTCGTTGCGCGTGAAATGCTTTCTTTCTTTTCTGCGCGTATAGTTTCGCTTCTTGCGTTTGATCTCGGATTTTTTGCGATAGTGTACAACATATTTAATAGAATATCGGTCAGCGACGGAGCTTCGTACTGGATTGCGAAAATCGCCGCGGCGGTATTTACCGTGATATTCAATTATGTATTCAGTAAATTTATTATATTCAAAAAGAAAAACAGTGAGGATAAATCATGAATTTTAAAGAGTTGGACAAAAACGGCTCGGTCGAGGGATTCGCTCTCGTCAAGTCGTGCGACAAAAAAAGTGCGAAAAACGGTTCCGTTTATCTTGATATTACGCTTGCGGATAAGACGGGCGAGATAAACGCGAAAATTTGGGATTACAGAGAGGGCGCGTTCCTGCCCGAGGTCAATACCGTTATAAAGGTCAGGGGAGTTCTGTCGTCATATAACGGAATTCCGCAGATGAAAATAGAGCGTTCGAGAGCAATATGGGATTCCGACGGAGTTAATATGAACGATTTCGTGCCGGGCGCGGATTATGATTCTAATTATATGATGAACGAAATTTATGCGCTCGTAAACAATTTCGATGACAGGGAGCTGAAAAAGCTTGTTTCGGCTCTGCTTAACGAATATAAGGACAGAATGCTCGACTGGCCTGCGGCGTTCAGGCTCCACCATGCGATAAAGGGCGGACTGCTTATGCATACGCTGTCTATAGTCCGCATGTGTCAGGCTGTCGCGGCATTATACCCGACGGTTGACGAGGAGCTTCTCATTTCGGGTGCGATTCTGCACGATATCGCCAAGACGGAGGAATTTAAAATTTCTCCCGTAGGGCTTGCCGAGGGCTACACCGCGGACGGAACGCTCATAGGTCATCTTGTGCGCGGGGCGATGGCTGTCGAGAGGGTCGGAACGGCAATCGGCTCCGACAAAAATACGATGATGCTTCTTGAGCATATGATAATTTCGCACCACGGAGAGCCTGAATTCGGCGCGGCTGTGCGTCCGCTGTTTCTTGAGGCGGAGATACTTTCTCAGCTTGATGAGCTCGACGCCAAAATTTATGAATTCGAAAACGCAACTGCGGATATAGAACCAGGCGAATTCTCAAACAGGCAGTGGGCTTTAAACGAAAGAAAGCTTTATAATCACGGCAGAAAAAAGATTGAGACAAAGGTGAATTTCAATGACTGATAATATTAATAACGACTGGACGGAAATTAAAATAACGGTACCCGTCGCAGATGTTGACAAAGCCGGCGATATCGCAATTATGACGGTTCCGTACGGCATTTATATAGAGGATTATTCCGATCTTGAAGAGGGCGCGAGGGAGATAGCGCATATCGACCTTATCGACGAGGAGCTTATTAAAAAGGACAGAACAAAGGGAATCGTACATATCTATATTTCACCTAAAGCGAATCCTGCCGAAGCCGCCGCATTCCTTAAAGAGAGATACGAGAGCGAGGGTATAGATTACGAAATAGATACGGATATATGCCGTAATTCCGACTGGGAAAACAATTGGAAGAAGTATTTTAAGCCCATACCGGTAGGTGAAAAGCTTCTTATCCGCCCCGTATGGGAGGAGAATTTTGAGTCCGGCGGCAGAGCGGTTCTCAACCTCGAACCCGGTCTTGCTTTCGGCTCGGGTACGCATGAGACGACGAGACTTTGCCTTACCGCTCTCGAGAAATATATAACGCCCGAAACGAGAATGCTCGATGTCGGCTGCGGCAGCGGTATACTTTCCGTTGCTTCGCTTCTGCTCGGAGCTAAAAGCGCGGTCGGAGTCGATATAGATCCGCTTGCGGTAAAGACTGCTGCTGAGAACGGAGAAAGAAACGGTTTCGGCGAGGATAAGTATACGCTTTATCACGGCAATCTGACCGATAAAATCAGCGGTAGGTTTGATGTCGTCGCTGCCAATATCGTAGCCGACGCGATTATAATGCTTTCGTCGCAGATAGGACGGTTTTTGGAGGACGACGGCGTTTATATCGTATCGGGAATTATTGATACAAGAGAGGCGGAGGTCGTCGAAGCTCTCAGTTCCTGCGGATTTAAAACAGTAAAAAGAAACGAGGACGGCGGCTGGCTGTGTTTTGAGTGTAAAAAACAGTAATTCAAGTTCGTAATTGATACTTTTAGTCATCCTGCCCTGTTTTACTGCCGTAATTTCCTGCAATATGTCGAATTGAATACGGTTTTAATATATGGTAAAATATAAATACCATATTATTAAATTCGGAGGCGAGATTATGTACAGTTTATTTGTTAAAATCTTTTCAATTCTTCTGTCTGTTTTTTCCCTGCTTGCATTGCGGGTCGGTAATCCCACTTTCCCAAATAAATACAAAACCGTCGATATGTCCAAGTTTACGGAAACCTTTTCGGATGAATTCGACGGCGAGCTGGATCGCAGCGTATGGGGCGGACATTACACCTACGGCAACGCTTCGTCGGTAAGGAACGGTTCGTATTGGAACAACAGTCTTGCCGGAACGGAAAACGGCAATCTTGTTATCAAGCTGAGATATCTTGAGGATGGAATCGGCGGCACGGGCGCAGGCTGGTATACGGCAGGGCTTGATACCTCCGGAGGCGACACCGGCGGCGGAGGCTTCAGCCAGAAATTCGGTTATTTCGAAACGCGCTGTATTCTGCCCAAGGGCGCGGATATCTGGAGCGCATTCTGGCTTATGAATGATCAGGTTTTCAATGTTGACGGCTCCGGACGCGACGGCACTGAGGTCGATATAATGGAAAGCGTATTCTACGGACGCAGGAACCGTAATAATGTTGTCTACTGCAATCTTCATTATGACGGCTACGGCGACGCTCATAAGGTTATGCAGGTTGCCCGTGTTTACGTAAACGGAAATCCCTACGAGGAGTTCAACACATACTCAGTCGAGTGGAATGAAAAAGAGTATATTTTCTACGTAAACGGAATGGAGTATGCAAGAAGCAGCTTCGGCGGTGTTTGTCAGAATCCTCTTTACTTGATTCTGTCTGTTGAAATGTCAGGCGATGAAGGCGTTCCGTCGGGCAGAGCTAATACGGCAAATCCCGATTTGGAAACGGAATTCACAGTTGATTATGTAAGGGTATATCAGTACAACGATTTGTTATGATCCCGATTGTTTAAACCTATAGTTTCTTATGCGGGTGTGATGAACGCCTGCATTTTTTAAGGAGAGAATCGTTATGCACACGGCGAAATGTCTTATAATATTATGAATCGTCTGCCCTGCTTGTAAACTTTCATCGCATTATCAAACCGCTTGTTTTTATGTCTGATGAAGGGATTCTGTTGACTTGAGGATATAACGGGGAGTATAAATTCTACTATGGAACATAAGGGAGCGCGGGCTTACGTTTAAAACGGATCGATTTTCGCATAACGTAATAAACTCTTCCTAATTTTCGGATTGCATCAGGCTTAAAGGCTGTGAAACAGCATTATTAAGGAGGAAAATACAGTGAAAAAAGTAATTTCTGTTTTATTGAGCGTTATTATATCGCTTTCGTCCGCAGTTTGTGCAGCTGCGTACGACGGTGAGAAAAATACGCCTTTTATACTCGTCGCAGGTATGAATGTGATGCCTTTATATGAAAACGATAATCAGGTATGGCCGATGAAGCGCGATACTGTCGTTTCGCTTGCAAAACAGCTTGTATATCCGATTTCGGAACTTATTAAGACAAAGAATTATAAAGCGTTCGGGGATAAAGCTCTGCCGATTGTTTATTCGGCGGTTTCAAAGCTTGAATGCGACGAAAACGGCGACAGCGTTTATAACATAACCGCGCCGGCGTACGATAAAAATATGTCGAACTATCCTGAGCTTTATAAAGATGAAAACAAGGATGAGCTTGGTATTGTCCGTGCGGCGTGTGAAAAATACGGTGCAGAAAACGTCTATTTTTATAATTACGACTGGAGACTTGACCCGCTTGAGCATGCGGACGGACTTAATACCATGATTGAAACGGCGTTAAAAAAGCATAATGCGAACAGAGTAACTCTTGCCTGCTGCAGTATGGGCGGAACTGTCGTAATGTCCTATCTTTATAAATACGGCGCGAAAAACGTTAAGAATATTTTAATGCTGTCGACTGCTTTTCAGGGTGTGGAAGCCGTAGGCGCGATGCTCTCGGGCGAATTGTATATTGACAAAGACGCGCTGATGAACAGGGTAGGTGACCTCGGCAAAACAGATATTTGTTCATTGTTTTATAATATTCTCATGATTGCCGTTGATACGGCGGGACTCGGGGACAGGGCGGAGGATATCTGCACCGATATTCTCAATAATCTAAAGGATGAAATATATTCCGAGATTCTTAAAAAAGTATTCGGTACGATGCCGGGAATATTCGACCTTACGGCATTTGAAAAATATGAAAACGCGAAATCGTTTATGCTTGACAGCAGTGTTAACGCGAAGATGATATCAAGATGCGATGAGTATATTTACTGCGTTCAGTCAAAAGCGAAAGACTTACTCGAAGGGGCAATTGACGACGGTGCGAACGTATATATCGTATGCCAGTACAATTTACAGGGACTTCCCGTTTACAGTCATGTTTCGTCTAATACCGACTTGCTTATCGACGTTAAATATGCGTCCGGCGGTGCAGTCAGCTCGGAGCTTGACTCGGTTCTGCCTGATGATTATGTTCAGGCTGTCGGCGACGGACATGATCATATTTCAAAAGACAGAATGATAGACGCGTCAAGCTGTATGTTTCCCGAATATACATTCTTTATAAAGAATCAGGCACATGTTGACTATAACGTGGGGGATACCACCGACTTTATATTTTATCTTGCCGATTCGGATAAACAGCTGACCGTTTTTGACTCCGATTATACGCAGTTTATGTATTATAACGCAAATAAGAATACGCTGACTCCTTTGAATAAAAACAGCTCGAAGAGTTTTAAGAACGCAATAATAAATATTTTAAAGAAACTTGCCGAAATATTTAAGACGATAGTTTCGATATTTATGGATTCGTTTTTGAAATAAGCATATGAAAAACGCGGGGCTTGATGAAAGCTCCGCGTTTAGCTTTATTGTATTATAACGAATAAGTTTTTTCGACAAATTCGCAGTTCGATATCTGTTCCTTTGAACCTATTACGCAGATATTCGAGCTGTTTATTGTTTTTTCGATAAACTCTTTTTCTCTGCGAATGTCGTCCGCACTTGCCGAAATGATTTCACAGCGTATGGCTTTAAGATCGTCAAAGCTTACGTTTCTCAAATAATTCGAATCCGCCGCCGAGGCTTTGAGTCTCGGAGTCATGAGGGGTGAAATGTCGGAAATTGTACCGATTATCGCACCTGTCAGGTCGGGATTGTCTTCAAGATATTTTCCGAGATATTCGCCGACCTTTTTAAATGTTCCGACAGAATTCGGTGACGCGGGATCGCGGAATGAATAGTATGAAAGGCATCCGTCGATCTGCGATTTCATTCCCGTGCCGTACGCTCCGCCCTTGACTCTGACCTCGTTCCAGAGATATTCGAGCGTTACGATATGCGAAATGAGTATCATTGTTCCGTTCATAGTTCTCTGCGACAATCCCGAGAGGGCAGCGAACGCGATGTCTCCGGGAATCGCTATTGCCTCGCTTGCGCGTTCAAACGGTTTAATTACCGCGTTTTCGAAATGTCCGCGATTTCCGAGTAAGGAAATGAACGATTCGATTTCGTCTTTTAATGCGATCGGCTCGTCGTTTGTGACGCTTATCATTACGTTGTCGGACGAAAATAGCTTATTATACACCGATTCGAGAACGGACATATCCTTTTCATTCTCTTCAAATTCCTTGATAAGACGGTAATATTCGAATCCGTCGGTGAACTCCGTTACCGCGCCCTCTGCGTTGAGCGAGCTTTGCGCGCGTCTTATCGCGTACTTGCTTCCCGATGAAACTATGCTCTGATAGAGATCCGTTCTGTCCTGTCTTACAAGGTCGAGCACGGCGGTGTTGTTGTCAAATTTTGTGCTTGTGAGAATTTCCTTAACAAGCCCGAGCGCGTCCGTAACGTTTCTGTCGAGCGCGCTTAAATTAACGCAGAATTTGATTTTCATGTTATCCGTGTTTTTCGGGTCGGAATAAGAACGAATGTCGAACGACAGGCTTCCGCATTTTTTCATGGTTCTTGTCTGAAGTTCAAGAGCCGTATAGTTTTCGGTGTCAAGCTTTCCGAGCAGACCCGAAATCAGCGAAGCTTTGAAAAGCTCGTTTTCGTCAACGCCCGTAATGTCGAAATACATGTTGATATACGTTATCGAATCCGTATGAAGCTTATGCGTTATTATTTTGCCGTGTTCTTCGGTATTAATACGTTCGGGGTCGCGTTCGATATCGGAAAGCTCGATTTTCGGAATCGAACTTAAAGCCTCGGGACTGTCGATACTCGACTGCCATTCAAGAAGCTTTGCCTGCTTATTTTTTAATTCGTTTATCTCGTCTGAAGTCATGGCTTCGAGACGTTTTTTTATTTCGTCCGCTTCGCGTTTCCTCTCCTCATCGCCGAGCGTGTGCGACGGCTTCAGGAGTACGGAGCATGAATGAGCGGAATCGAGGAATATATTTTTAAGCTTCGATTCGTACCAGCCGGTCGATATTTTTTCTCTGAGGCCGTCGAACATGTTTCCGAATTCTATACCCTTTATCGGGTCGGAATCGTAAAGCCATGTTTCAAGTGAAGCTATCGAATAGTAAAGACCGAGCGGGATTCCGAAGTCCTTTTCCTTTAACGAGAATTCAAAATTTGCAATGGACGCTTCAAGCTGTGATTTATCGACTCCGTTTTCGATAACGGATTTTATCGTGTCGTCAAGCAGTTTTTCGGCTTCGTCCGCTCTGTTTTCGTCAATATTTCTGACGGTAACAAGCAGCCACGGCTGCATTACTCCGTCGTTTACGTGTACGCTGACATCGTCGCACAGTCCTTTTTCGAGGAACGCTTTTTTTAACGGCGACATGTTGTTGTCGCACAAAACGTCCGCGAGAATTTTACACGTAAGCGTAGTCTCTCTGTCATCGAACGAGCCGATAACGTACGCCTTGCCGAGTATGCACTGCTTTTCGAGGGGCATATCCTCGGAAAGCTCGTAAAAGCTTTCGGTTCTGCACGTCTTTACGGGAGTCTGAATGGCGGGACGGGGCATGGGATCGCTTTTTTCGTAATGCGAAAGGTATTCGCCGTCGATAAGCGCGAGAGCCTTGTCGATATCCACGCTTCCGTCAAGAAAAATATATGAATTCGACGGATGGTAAAAACGGCTGTGGGTCTGTGTGAATTTTTCGTAAGTCAAAGTCGGAATCTTGCTCGGCAGTCCGCCCGATTCGAAGCCGTAACCGCTGTCGGGAAACAGCTTTGACGAAATTTCGTTTTCGAGAACCGCGTCCGCGTCGGCGTACACGCCCTTCATCTCGTTGAAAACGACGCCCTTATAGACAGTCGGCGCATTATCGGTAAATTCGAAATGCCAGCCCTCCTGTGAAAATATCTCGGGCTTTGTATAGATAAGGGGTTTGAATACCGCGTCGAGGTAAACGCTCATGAGATTAAAGAAATCCTTATCGTTTTTACTCGAAATCGGATAAAGAGTTTTGTCCGAAAATGTCATTGCGTTTAAAAACGTGTTCATAGAGCTTTTGAGAAGTTCGACAAACGGCTCTTTTAATCTGTATTTATCCGATCCGCACAGAACGGAGTGTTCGAGAATGTGAAAAACTCCCGTATCGTCCTCGGGAACAGTTCGAAAGCCTATCGAAAATGTCTTGTTGGAATCCTCCCTGTCAAGAAAAAGGAGTCTCGCTCCGCTCTTTTCGTGAATCATCTCGACGGCTTGTCCGCCTGCCTGTGCGAGAGAACGAATATTTGTTATTTTAAAACCGTGAATTAAATCGTTAATTTGCATTTTATCGCCTCTACAATGAAATTAAAACAATACAGATAATAGTATATATTATTTTTTATATTAAATCAAATAAATATTTTGAAATTGACAGGAAATAATGAAAAATATACGCTTTTTGTTCATGCTTTACCGATTATAAATCGGGTAAATAAACATAAATTAAATTTGAGGAGGGCAGCGCATGAAAAAATTTTTTAAAATAACGGGTATTATATGTTCCTTATTAAGTATCTGCGTTTTTTCGCTGATAATTTACGGGGATATTATAGTTCCCGATTCTCTTACCGTCGGCGCGGACTGCGACATGACGATATCCCATATTTTTTCGGTAAAAAACGACGAAAAAATAAAAGAGGTTTCGGTGTTTTCGCAGGACTCCGATGTCCGGACGGGGCAGACGAAGCTGTTTGACGTGTTTCCGGTCAAACGCAATTCTTTAAAAGTCACCGATAATACGTACGTCATTCCGGGCGGTGAAATAATCGGAATACGCATGTACACCGACGGTGTAATCGTAGTTTCTGCGGACAGTATCGAGACTGCGGACGGAATCGTAAGCCCCGGCAAGGGGGCGGGAATCAGGAGCGGAGACATCATAAAAAAAGTCAACGGCGTAAAGTGCGATTCGGTTTCCGTCCTTAATTCGCAGATAGCGCAGAACAACGGCAAAGCCGTTTCTCTTACCGTTTTAAGAAACGGGGAGACTTTCGAAACGTCGATAACGAGCGTATACTGTATAACGGATTCAAAATACAGATGCGGACTCTGGGTTCGCGATTCGACGGCGGGACTCGGCACGCTTACGTATATCGATCCCGAAAACAAAACCTACGGCGCACTCGGTCATGCAATATGTGATACAGATACGGGAATTTTATTCCCCGCAGGACAGGGAAATATACTCACGGCGGTTTTTAACGGATGCATAAAGGGTCAGAGCGGAAAAACGGGAGAGATACAGGGGTCGTTCGGCAGGGAAGTATTAGGTGATCTGACGCTTAATTGCGATAACGGAATTTTCGGCAATTATTCGGCTCTGACGAACGGACAGAAAACCGTAAAGGTTGCAAAAATGGATGAAATCGAAGAGGGCGACGCGCAGATAATCGCGACGGTCGATTCGGGAGAAAAGAAGTATTATAACGTTAAAATCGAAAGAATAAGCTATGACGTGTCGGACGGAAGCCATAATTTTACCATAAAAGTAACGGACGAAAAGCTTATTGAAACGACAGGCGGTATCGTGCAGGGCATGAGCGGAAGTCCGATTATTCAGAACGGTATGCTGATAGGCGCGGTGACTCACGTATTTTTAAACGACCCGCAGTACGGCTACGGCATATTCGCGCAGACGATGATAGATACGGACAGGGGAGTTAATTTAAAAGACGCGGCGTGATTAAAAGCGAAAATCGGAGATGTAGGAACGCATGTTTTTATGTCTCCGTTTTTAATTTGTTATATCCCATATTCTGACAAAATAATCAGGGGGGATGTATTAAACTGGTGGTGATAATTTATTATGTTGTACAGGAGGTAAAAAAATGTCTGTTTCTTTTAAATACAGAGACGGATGTCTGACAAGCGTTATCTGCGGAGATATAGACCATCACCGTGCGGCCGGAATCAGGGAGAGTATAGATTCTCAGATGTCGAAATATATGCCGTCCGAGCTCATTCTCGATTTTCATGACGTTACGTTTATGGACAGCTCGGGAGTCGGGCTTGTGATGGGGCGGTATAAAAATGCGTCGGTGTTCGGCTGCGGGGTGAAGCTTGTGAATATGTCTCAAAAGGTCAGACGTATTATGAAAATGTCGGGGCTTGAAAAAATAGTCGAATTCGAAAAGGAGGGCGAATGATGAAAACATTATATGAAATGAAGCTTACAGTGGACGCCAGGAGCGTTAACGAAAGCTTTTGCAGAGTTGCCGTAGGCTCGTTTGCCGCTGTTCTCGACCCCAATATAGACGAGCTGTCGGATATTAAGACCGCGGTCAGCGAGGCTGTCACAAACTGTATAGTTCACGCGTACAAGGACAAGCCAGGTAAAATTTACATAACGGTAAAAATAACCGACAATAACGCCGTTGTGGTTAAAATCCGCGACAGGGGATGCGGAATTCCGGACGTTAAAAAGGCGAGAGAACCGCTGTTTACAACGGGCGGAGACGACAGGTCGGGACTCGGATTTTCCGTAATGGAATCGTTCTCGGACAAGCTCGGCGTTACGTCGAAAGAGGGACGCGGAACAAGCGTTACGATTACGAAAATAATACGGGGCAAGACAAGCGATGCTTCTTGAAAAAACCGACAGGGACACGCTTATAAACGATAATATGGGACTTGTCTATTCGTGCGCGAACCGATTTAAAAATATGGGCGCGGAGTACGAAGATCTCGTGCAGTGCGGGTGCGTCGGGCTTATAAAGGCGGCAGACGGTTTCGACCCGTCGCTCGGTTTTAAATTTTCGACATACGCAGTTCCCGCGATACTCGGCGAAATCAAGCGCGTATTCAGAGACGGCGGAGCCGTCAAGGTCGGTCGCGGCGACAGAGAGAAATCAAGAAATCTGATGAAAACTCAGGAGGTTCTCTTCGACAGGCTCGGCCGACCTCCGACAGTTTCGGAGCTTGCAAACGAGTGCGGGTACGACGAAGCGAGAACGGCTCAGCTTTTGTGTGCGTCTATGCCCGTGATAAGTCTTACCCCCGACAGCGATTCCGACGACAGTCGGACGGATATCGCGAGCGGGGAGACGGACGAGCAGATGAACGACGCTATCGCCGTAAAGAATGCGGTGTCGGATCTATGCGAACGCGACAGAAAAATCGTCGATATGCGCTATTTTAAAGGACTTACGCAGAGCGCGACGGCGAAAGCTCTCGGCATGACGCAGGTTCAGGTTTCGAGAAGGGAAAAAACGATACTTAAACTCCTGCGTGAAAATCTGATATAAAACGTTGCTCTTTTATTAAGATTGTGATATACTGTTATATAATTATTTATACTGTATGTAATGATTTAAAAACGGTAAAGGAGCGTCGGCGTTTTATGAGTGTAAGAATTAAAAACAGTGTAAAAAAGCTTATTTGCGTTTTTCTGTGCGCGCTGACGGTTTTACTGCCATCGTGCGGGTCGTTCCGCGTTAAAAGTTCTGTTATAGACGCCGTTAAGGAACCCGAAAAAAATACGGATTTTCATTCTTACTCTTCGTCGGGCGACGTTCTTTATTCCGACGGATGTTCTTATCAGTTCGACGAAAAAACGTACAGCGTAAACGTGCGGGATACGGAGTCGGGCGTTATGTGGTCGTCGCTTATGCAGAATGAGAATGATCATTCGTCCGTGTTCGGCGTGCAGATTATCTATAAAAAGTACCTGTACGTTCTCAATTCGCAGGATAACGGCGTTGCTCTCGGCGGTGTTTCGTATGATAAAAACGACAACGGCGTTACCGTTCATTACGATTTAAAAGAAAATGCTCAAAGCGAAACCCTGTTTTCGTGCGACGTTGAGTATAAGTTTGACAAAAAGAATATGAGCGTTTCATGCGATATTTCAAAGGCTGTAACGCCCGACGGCGCGGTTATCGTATATTTTGACCTGCTTCCGTCGTTCGGCGAGTATAAGGACGCGAATTCAAACGATTATTTTCTCGTTCCCGATTCGAGCGGAGCAGTCATGTACACGTCGCTTTCAGACTCTGTTAACGACAGCTGTGAATTTGATATCTACGGTTCCGATCCCGCGGGCGACGGCAGTTCAAAGCAAACCCGCGCACTTATGCCCGTATTCGGCTCAAAAAAAGGCAATTCGTCTTTTATCGCTTATATAGACTATGCGGACGCGGCGGCATGCGTGTACGCTCAAAGACCGGGCGGAGGCAGGGGCGCGTATATATTCGCAAGATTTAAGCTTTCGAGTTCGTCAATGACGGATTCGAGCGTAAAATATACGGATTTTAAACGTAAAAAAGTCGGCGTGACTTATATGTTTTTAAGCGGTGCAAAGTCCGATTACAGCTCCATGGCAGGCGAAGTAAGGGAGTATATGATTAAAAACGGGGATATAGACGAAACAAGACTCTCGGACAATACGCTCCCGTTTATCCTTAACGCCGTCGGACATTACGATAACGGATTTATGAAAACGGATTCGGAAACGACGTTCGGCGACTGCGAAACTCTTGTAAATATTTTAAAGGCGCGTTCGGTTGATTCCGTAAACGTTGTTTATAAGGGGATTTTTAAGGGCGGAATGAATCAGAAGAGCATAAAACCGTCGCGCGTGCTCTCTTCGCTCGGAGGGAAAAGCGGACTGGACAGTCTTTATTCGTTTATGAGAGCGAATAACGGCAGGCTGTTCGTTTCGCTTAACTGCATAAGCGCGGAGAATATATCCGTTTCGAATACCGCGCGTTCCGTTCTCGGAAATACTCTCTCGGTTACGGTCAAAAATGATATGAGCCGTGACGAGACGGATAAAACGAACGAGGTAAAGCTTCTCGCTTCATCCGGGATAGAAAAAATGATTCCCGATATCATTTCCGTTTCCGCCGACCTGCCCTGCGACGGCGTGGTTCTCTCGGACGCGGGCGATATGGTATATTCGGACTGCACTGCAAACGGAAGGTCGAGGATTCAGACAAAAAACGCTCTTGACAATATGCTGACGAGCGCGTCCGGTTCGGTTGACGTCAGCGTTTCAAACGGAAATTTCTATACTCTTAAAAGCGTTAAAAATGTAACGGACATGCCTTTGTATACGTCGAGAAGTGAGAGCGCGTCTTATAAGGGAATTCCGTTTGCGCAGATGATAATGCACGGGTACGTAAATTATTGGGGCGAGAGTGTAAATTTAAGCGACAACTATAAATTGTACATGCTCAAATGCATAGAATACGGTTCGCCGATTGCTTACGAGTGGGTATTCGACGAAACAAGTGCGCTTTACTACGGCTACACGCTGTCGGACGCTGTCGACTATTATACGCAGAATAAGGACGCTCTTGGCGGTTTGTCGTCGAGTATTATGGTTTCCCATTCATTCGTAAAGGACGGCGTTGCAAAGGTCGTTTATGAAAACGGCGCACAGATATATATTAATTACAATAATTATTCCGTAATAACGGACGATAATCTGACCGTACTGCCTTACAGCGCGTTAAGGGTCGGATAAGGAGGGTATAAATGGATTTTAAACTTGACGCTTTTCCCGTCGATGAAAATACGAGCGGGCTTCGAAACCGCGATAAAATAAAAATATTGATTTGCTACGTTTTTAAATCCATAGCTCAGCCCATAGCTAAGGATGTGATTCTTTCCGCATTGTACGACAACGGAATTGCCAATTATTTTGAAATAAGCCAGGCTGTTTACGAGCTTGAAAAAAACGAGGCTATAAAGCTTAAAGACGGCGATGACGCCGAATACGTGCTTACCCAAAAGGGTAGAAAAATCGCGGACGATCTTGAAAGAGAGCTTTCGATGTACATACGCCATAAGGCAACGCAGGCCGCAATGAAAACTCTTATATACGAGAAAAGGCTTAAAGAAAACAAGGTTAATATAGTCAATCTCGGCGGCGGAAAATACAGGGTCGATATAACGATCTATTCCGGACTTGAGGGTGAGGGAGATAACGATTCGCTCCTCGACGTGTCAATGTACGTTCCCGATATAATTCAGGCCGAAGTTATTAAGCGTTCGTTTCTCAATAACCCGACGAAACTTTATGAAAACGTCGCGCAGGCTCTTACCGAGGACGTAACTTTTGTTGATTGATTATGAGTGACGAATTTAAAATAATTGCGAGAATTCATAACGGATATAAGACGAAATTCGGGGTTCCGAGACAGAGCGGAATCGCGCGGGAGACGAAGTCGAGAATCGTATTCGAAAAAGAGTACAGAGACCCTAATGCGTTCAGACGGCTTGACGAGTATTCGCATCTGTGGCTTATATGGAAGTTTTCAGAGTCCGAATGCGAAAACTGGTCGCCGACCGTCAGACCTCCGAGACTCGGCGGAAACGAGCGAGTCGGCGTATTTGCTACGCGTTCGCCGTTTCGTCCGAATCCGATAGGGCTAACGTGCGTTAAGCTTGAAAAAATCGACTTCGAGTGTCCCGACGCTCCCGTACTTACCGTTTCGGGAGCGGATATTATGGATTCTACGCCGATATACGATATTAAACCGTACATACCTTATGCTGATTCACGCCCGGACGCCGTCGGCGGGTTTGCGGACGGATTCAGCGATTATTCTTTAAAAGTTTGTATTCCCGGGGAAATAAAAGAAAAGTTTTCCGAAAGTTTTATCAAAGAAGTAACGGAGCTTTTAAAAACAGATCCCCGTCCCGCGTATCAAAAAGACGAGGACAGGGAATACGGCGTTTTGTATTACGATAAAAATATAAAATTTAAGGTAAAGGACGATAAGATTTTCATAACGGATATTGAATTATACGACAATAAATGATATAATCTTCTCTATTGTATCAATCATGTTTTCGGGGGAAATATGGACAGTATAATTCTTATTCTTGAGATAATCGGAACGATTGCGTTTGCCGTTTCGGGTTCTATGGTCAGCATTAACAAGAGACTTGATATTTTCGGCGTTATTTTCTGCGCAGTGGTAACGGCGCTGGGCGGGGGAGTTCTCCGCGATATGCTTCTTGCAAACCTGCCTCCCGTTATGTTCAGGGAGTATATCTATGTTATCGTCGCACTGATTACGGCTCTCGTTACATTTATTATCGCGCGCGTTATCGGTAAAAAATATACGGAAAACATTGAAATTATCGATAAGGTCGACAATATTTTCGATGCAGTCGGACTCGGCGTTTTTACCGTTGTAGGAATAAATACTGCGATTTCGAGCGGTTACGGAGACAATGCGTTTTTTGCAGTTTTCCTCGGAATGACGACGGGGTGCGGCGGCGGAATAATCCGCGACGTTATCGTCAGAGAAGTGCCGTTCGTTTTGTCTAAGAGAATTTATGCAGTAGCTTCAATCGGCGGCGGAATCGTATATTACATTATGTATGTTACTCTCGGATTCAACAAGGTGTTAAGCGTGCTGACGGGCATAATTCTGATTTTCACTGTAAGAATCCTCGCGTCCGTATTCAGATGGGATTTACCGAAAGCAATTTAATTATTTTTTGATTTTTGATGATAAAAATATGAAAAACACTTGATTTTGCCGTGAATATAGGCTATAATATTCAAGCTGTTGAATATATGTTCACGGTAAAGTTAATTAAATATCGGGGTGTGGCGAAGTTTGGTATCGCGCTTGGTTCGGGACCAAGAGGCCATGGGTTCGAATCCCGTCACTCCGACCA